>DATBYN010000109.1:0-11299 GCA_036513695.1 Bradyrhizobium sp.
CCGATGATCGCGATCTTCATGGTCGCCTCCGTCGCCAAAGCCACCAGTAATGAAAATACTTTAAGCCTAAAGCAATTCTTCCGCAAGTCCCGATTTATTGAATCAATTGCCCTGAAACACCGGCTTGGCCTTGTTCGCGAATGCCTCGAACGCCCGGGCGAAATCCGCCGTCGTCATGCACAGCGCCTGCGCGACCGCTTCGGCCTCGATCGCCTCCTCCACCGACATCGCCCATTCCATCGCCAGCATTCGCTTGGTCATGGTGTTGGCAAACGTCGGCCCCTCGGAAACCTGTTTGGCCAGAGCTTGCGCCTGCGACAACACCTGATCGGGTGCCACGATGCGGCTGAAGAAGCCCCAGCGCTCGCCCTCCTCGGCGGTCATGAAGCGGCCGGTATAGAGCAGTTCCGACGCGCGCGATTGTCCGATGATACGGGGCAGGATGACGCAGGCGCCCATGTCGCAGCCTGAAAGGCCGACCTTGTTGAACAGGAACGCGACCTTGGCGCCGGTTGCGGCCAGACGCATGTCTGACGCCATCGCGACGATCGCCCCTGCCCCGGCGCAGATGCCGTCGACCGCCGCGACAATCGGCTGCGGACAGGCCCGCATCGCCTTGACGAGATCGCCGGTCATGCGGGTGAAAGCGGTGAGACCCTTGGTGTCCATCTTGACCAGCGGCCCGATGATTTCGAACACATCGCCGCCGGACGAAAAATTGCCGCCGGCGCCGGTCATCACGATGGTCTTGACGTCATCGTCGAATGCACAGGCACGGAAGAAGTCCGTCAGTTCGCGGTAGCTCTCGAATGTCAGCGGATTTTTTCGCTCCGGACGGTTCAGCGTCACCGTCGCGACGCCATCCGTCACGGCCAGCAGAAAATGTTTGGGCGCATACTGCGACAGCGGCAGCGTGACGGGATTGGCTGGGGTGCTCATGGGATCTCCCTTACGGATTATCGTTCATCGTTATCAGGCGTTGCGCGCTACGCACGCACCCTAGACCTCGCCGCCCGCGACCGCGATGGCCTGTCCGGTGATCGCACCGGCGCCCTCGCCGCACAACCAAAGCACGGTATCGGCGACTTCGGCAGGGGTCACGAGGCGGCCTTGCGGATTATGCCGGGCAAGCTCAGCGACAGCCTGCTCATGGCTGCGGCCGGTTTTCTTCATGATGTAGTCGATGCTGCCGGCGAGCAGGTCGGTATCGGTGAAACCGGGACACACCGCATTGACCGTTACGCCTGTGCCGGCGAGCTCCAATGCCAGCGAGCGCACAAGGCCCACAACCGCGTGTTTGGCGGCACTATAGGCGCTGACATAGGCATAGCCTTTCAGACCGGCGGTCGATGCGACGGCGATGATGCGGCCGTGAGGCCGGTGCTTCATGATCGGCAACACGGCCTGAATCGCATGAACCACGCCCATGAAGTTGACATCCATCATGCGCTGGAACAGCGCCGCATCGGATTTTGCGAACGGCGCGGACTCTGCTGCGCCAGCGTTGGCAATGAGAATATCGATCGGCTGCCGCGCCGATGCTTCGGCAACCGCCGCGCTGACGGAGGCCTGGTCCGCGACGTCGGCGACACTTGCAAAGTGCGCGGCGCCGGCGGCGACGGCCTCATCCAGCGTTGCGCGATTGCGGCCGAGTACGGTGACGGTTGCTCCCGCCTGAACCAACGCGGACGCGATCGCCCGGCCGATACCTCGCCCGCCTCCGGTGACGAGCGCATGCGAGGAACGCGGCAGTCCGGACATGCACTAGCCTCCCCGAATGACATCATCAACCAGAGACCTGCATATATTTTAAACTTCAAGCTTTTGCAAGAAACGCAGGCCGCGCGCCTATCGGCTCCTTCTCAGCGTCGCGGAGGGGCTTTCGCCGAACTTGGCGCGATAGACACTGGCCATCCGGCCAAGATGCGCGAAACCAACGTCGAATGCGATGTCGATCACCCGTTCGCCGGGCCGAGAATTCAGCAGCCGCGCATTGAGACGTTCCAGCCGAATGTCCTGCAGAACGCTTGAGATAGAGACACCAAAATGGCGCTTGAAGCCCAATTGCAACGACCTGATTCCAATGCCGGAGAGCTGCGCCAGTCTTTCCAGATCGAGCGGCTCGGCCGCGTGCGCCTCAAGGCTTTCCCGCGCCCGCTTGAACACGGGCGGCACCGTTTCGCGATGCGGGGACGGCCGATTGATCGCATGGCTGAGATTGTGCGGCTGACCGGTGAGAAGAAGCCCGACGATCGACTCGCGCAAGGTCGCGACCATGACGGGCGGAAGGTCGGAGGCTTGCCCGCCATGCTCGGCAAGATCGACGAGATATTCGATCTGGAATTGAAGTGCGCGCCCGAACGGCGTGTTGAGGTCGATCCGCGGTTCGAACTCGACCGGACCTACCGGTTTTTCCGCCAGCGCCGCGGCCCGGTGTTCGACCTGTCGCCGGTCCACCAGCAAAATGAGCTGCGCGCAATTATCCTGCCAGATCATCCGGGTCGGCAGCGTCGGGGACAACAGCGACGCCACGCTGCCTGGCCCGGCCTCCACCTCGCGTCCTGCGGTCCTGATTTTCGCCCGGCCGCGGATCGGCACCTGCAACAAGAAGAAACGATCAAGGCAACCCGGATCGATCGACACCGAGCCGCCGTAAGCCACATAGTTCACCGAAAGCCCGTCAAAACCCGCGCAGTTGTGCAGCGCGTGGAAATCCGGCCAGGAATGCTCGAGTGGATCCAATGCATGCGGGCAGAAAATTCGCCCGATCGCCTCCGCAGCCTCATCGACATCGGTGGTATGAACGCGGGAGTACGCCGCGAGCCTCGCGATGGCAGCGGCATTGTCGATATTTGCAACGGCTGCGTCCGACACCATGGCCTGGTCGCCTTGCGTTATTTGAAGCCTATAATATCTCGGTCCAGCCATTTGGAAAGCCGTCTCGGGCCGGCTGGCCAACCAAATTATAGGCGGCCTTCGCCTCATCGGGCCTCCGGCGACATGGAGGGCGGCCTGCCCGGCCATGCCGCTTTCGCCAGGTGGACAGGGTGGATTCGTCTGGCGGCTAGACTTAGTTCGCGCAACCTTGCAACCTGTCGTCCGTCTGGAACAACGCGAGAGGGGTTACCGCCATGGCTGTACTTGAAAAAGGCATTACCCGGAACGGAGAGGGATTTTCAGGCAAGACCTGGAACATCCTCGGCCAGGTTTATTTTCCAAAGGCCGTATGCGAGTCGACCTTCGCCTTTGAGACCAACAGCGAACCGGGACAGTTTGTCCCTGTCCACATTCATCCGACGCAAGAAGAGTTCATTCTTGTGCAGGAAGGCATGCTGGATCTCAAACTCGACGGCGTATGGTTGCAGGCCAAAGCCGGAGATCTCGTCCGGCTGCCGCGCGGCATTTCGCACGGTTATTTCAACAAGTCGGACAGGCCTGCCCGCGCTCTGTTCTGGGTGTCGCCTTCCAGGAAGCTCGAGGCATTGTTCAATCACCTCCACAACCTCACGGATGTGGCTGAGATCGTCCGTCTTTCGGCAGAGCACGAAGTCAATTTTCTGCCCGAAGACGCCAACGCTTAAGCGTCCCGATCCAAAAGCCCGCTTCACCGCGGGCACCGTCGTCAGTCAACTCCAGGCTAGCTGCGAGGCTGATTTGTCGTGCCTCGCGCGAGGAGGCTAATCCATGGTCAAACAGAAAAATGTTTGCATTATCGGCGCTGGCGTCTCCGGTCTTGTCGCTGCAAAGACGTTCGGCGCTCGCGGACACAAGGTGACGATCCTCGAGCGCAGCGGCGATCTCGGCGGCGTCTGGGAGCCGGCGCGATCCTATCCTGAGGTTCAAACGCAAAGCCCGAAGGACCTTTATCGCTATACCGACAAGCCGATGCCGGAGACTTATCCGGAATGGCCGAAAGGCCCGCAGGTTCATGCCTATCTGGCCGACTACGCCAGGGATCACGGCCTGATCCAGGTGATGCGCTTCAACGCCACCGTGTTGGGCATGGCGCGCAGGAGTTCGGGCATTCCGGGCTGGATGCTAGAAATTCGCAACGCAGACGGCAGCGTCACTCGCGAGGAATTCGACTTCGTCGCGGTTTGCACTGGACAGTTCAATGATCCCCAAACCATCAGCCACCCCGGTGCTGGTGCCTTCCAGTCGGCAGGCGGCAAAATCCTGCACTCTTCTCAGAATACCGATCCCTCGACCGTCAAAGGCAAGAAGGTCGTCGTACTCGGCGGCTCGAAATCGGCGACAGACATCGCGGTCAATTCCGTCGACGCCGGCGCGAGCGAAGTCACGCTGGTCTACCGCGAGCCGGTCTGGCGAATTCCGTATTTCATCGGCGGGCTCGTTAACTTCAAGCGGATTCTCTACATTCGCGCCCAGGAGGAAATGTTCAAGAGCTGGGGTATCGGCGCCGTGTCGCGCGCCGCCCATGCCATCGCCAAGCCGCTGGTGTGGGCAAACTGGCGAGGCCTTGAGAGCCTGCTCAAGGCCCAGTTGAAGCTGAAGAAGTGCGGAATGGTGCCGCAGGAGCGGATCGAGGACGGCGTGAACTGCTCGGTGCCGATCGCCACGCCGGATTTTTTTCCGATGGTGGCCGACGGCCGGATCAAGGCCGTTCGCGGCACCTTCGACCATTACGACGGCAAGACCATTGTCATGACCGGCGGAGAACGGGTCGCCGCCGACCTCGCCATCCTCGCGATCGGCTTCAAGCTCGGCGTTCCCTTCCTCCCCGAGACATATCGCAACAAGCTCGTCGAACCCGACGGCCAATATCGGCTTTACCGCGTGATCGCCAATCCCGATCTTCCCGACATGGGTTTTGTTGGTTTCAATTCCAGCTTTTGCACGGTGTTGTGCGCCGAAATGGCGGCAAACTGGCTGGTGCGTTATTGCGACGGCCAATTGGCGAACCAGCCGAGCGCCACCGAGATGCAGAAAAATATCGAAATGATGCTGCACTTTAAACGTGTCGAGCGGCCGGCTGCCGGCGTCTACGGCGGACTGTGCGTCGCGCCGTATCATTTCAAGCATTTCGACGAACTGTTGGCCGACATGGGTGCGACGATACGCCGGCGTAGCCCGTTGGTTGAGAAATTCACGCCGCCGGACGCCGATGCCTATGCACGCTTCCTGGCCTCAGCGCCGGATTATAAGGTTGAGACTGCCCCGCCGTCGGCCGCTTGAGGGTGCAAAAATTGCTTTAAATATAAAATATCTCTTTTCATATACCGAGGTCCTGTTAGCATCGGTCGGTCCGACAAGACAGGGAGTTCCGGCGTGCCTCATCCCGCGCCTATGAAAACCAGTGACCTCCGTTTTGGCTATGAAGCCGCCGGTCATCCGATTTTGCCGCCTCTTGTGTTCTTGCATGGAATTGGCGGTGCGGCGCGGGCGTGGCGCGGCCAGCTGGCAGCCTTTAGTGATCGCTATCGCACCATCGCATGGGACATGCCGGGCTATGGCGGCTCGGCGGCGCTTCCCAACGTCAGCATCGCCGTCCTCGCAGACGCCTTGCAGGATTTCCTGCAACAGGTGGGCGCGACAAAACCCATCCTCGTCGGGCATTCGATCGGCGGCATGATCGTTCAGCAATTATTGGCGAAAAATCCTGGTATCGCCGACGCCGTCGTGCTTGCGCAAACCAGCCCGGCGTTCGGCAAACCTGATGGCGACTGGCAGAAATCCTTCATCAGCGCGCGGCTCGGTCCGCTCGACCGCGGCGAAACGATGGTTTCGCTCGCGCCGACACTGGTCAGGGAATTGGCCGGCGACGATCCCGACCCCAGCGGCATGGAGCTTGCGCGCGATTGCATGGCCTCGGTTCCCGAGGCGACCTATCGCGCCACCATGCTGGCGCTGATGGGGTTCGATCTGCGCAGCGCACTCAAGGATATCGCGGCGCCGACGCTGCTGCTATCGGGCTCCAAGGACAATAATGCGCCGGCGCCGATGATGGCCAAGATGGCGACTTACGTTCCATCCGCAACATACGTCGAACTCGAAGGCGTCGGCCACCTTGCCAATCTCGAACGCCCCGGCGCCTTCAACGCCGCGCTGGATCAATTCCTGAAAGCCAATATGGCTGCAACACAAGTGACGGCATGATGACGATACAAGCCAGCAAAAGCGTGACGGCGATCGATGCGATCAATCTGGATGCGCCGATCTTTGCCACAGACGCGTTTCGCCTAAACGATGAACAGGCCGCGATCATCGCGACCGCGCGCGAGCTTGGCCAGAGCGTGTTCGCCGGCCGCGCGGCGGCTTACGATCGGGAAGCAAAATTTCCGATCGAGAATTACAAAGACCTGCACCGCGCAGGCCTGCTCGGCATCGCCATTCCCAAGAAGCATGGCGGCCTCGGCGCCGGCTACCAGACCTACGCGCTGGCGGCCGCCGAGATCGGCCGCTATTGCGGTGCGACCGCGCTGACCTGGAACATGCATGTCTGCTCGACACTGTGGTCCGGCCCGCTCGCCGACGACCTCGACATGGATGCCGATACCCGCGCCGAACACGAGCGCCGGCGCGCCCTGCACTACAAGCGCATCGTCGAGGACGGCGCTGTGTATTCGCAGCCGTTTTCGGAAGGTGGCGCGGCCGCCGCCGGCGGTGTCGCGTTCGGCACCGAGGCAAAACCGGTCAAAGGCGGCTGGCTCGTCAACGGCAAGAAAATCTTTGCATCGCTCTCAGGCCACGCGGATTATTACGGCGTGCTCTGCACCGAAATCGTCGAGGGTGAAAAAGCCTCCCGCCGCAACACCCTCTACCTCGCCGTGCCGGCCAAGACCGAGGGCGTCTCCGTGGTCGGTGACTGGGATCCGCTCGGCATGCGCGGCACAGTGTCGCGCACGCTTTTGTTCAAGGATGCTTTCGTGCCGGAAGATGCAGCGCTGATGCCGCGCGGCGTTTATTTTCAGGCGGCGATGCGCTGGCCGCATATGTTCCTGACGCTGTCGCCGACCTATGTTGGGCTGGCCCAGGCAGCCTACGATTTCACCGTGCGCTATCTTCGTGGCGAGGTTCCGGGCACACCGCCGGTCAAGCGGCGAATGTATCCGACCAAGCAAATCGCGGTGGCGCAGATGCAGATCAAGCTGGAACAGATCAAGGCGATCTGGTTTCAGGCGGTCACCGAAGCCTGCGCCAACCCCACCAAGGAGCAGGTGCTGCGCGCCTACGCCGCGCAATATTCCGCGATGGAAGGCGCCAACGAACTCGCGACGCTGGCAATCCGCACCTGTGGCGGTCAAGCGATGCTGAAATCGTTAGCCTTGGAGAGGATTTATCGTGACAGCCGCTGCGGCTCGCTAATGCTGCCCTGGACCGCCGAACTCTGTCTCGACCGCATCGGCCGCGAAGCGCTGTACGAGACCGGCGAGACGGACGACTAGTTCGACAATGGACCTTTCCGATCTCATCGAACGGAACGCGGCGTTCACGCCGGACAAGGCCGCGATCATCTTTGAAGGCGAGACCTTTACCTACGCTGTGTTCAACACACGCATCGAACAGACGGCACGCGCGCTGAAAGCCGAATGCCGGGTCAGCCGCGGCGATCGCGTCGCGATCCTCAGCCTGAACCGGCCGGACTATCTTGTGCTGCTCTATGCCTGCGCCCGGCTCGGCGCCATGCTGGTGCCGCTGAACTGGCGGCTCGCGGTAGCCGAACAATCGTTCATCCTGTCGGACGCCTCGGTAAAAGTGCTGGTGCTCGAACGAGCCTTTGCGCAGATATTAGCGACGCTTGAGACAAGCCTGCCTGACGCCACCATCGTGGGACTCGATTTTACGCCGCAGGGTGGAAGCACGTTCGACACCCTGCTGGCGCAGGCGCGCGGCGATGGCCGCAATCCGGGAACCGATCTCAGCTGTCCGCTGCTGCTCGTCTACACCTCAGGCACAACAGGGAGACCGAAGGGCGCAGTGCTGCGACAGGAAGCATTATTGTGGAACGCCGTGATGAGCCAGCATATGCACGGCCTCACTTCGGATGATCATGTGCTTACCGTGCTACCCTTCTTTCACGTCGGCGGCCTCAATATTCAGACCACACCGGCGCTGCACTCAGGTGCGACCGTAACGATCCATTCACGCTTCACGCCGGAGACGACGCTGACGACCATTGAGCGCGATCGTCCGACACTGACGGTACTGGTGCCGGCGATCATCCAGGCGGTGACGGACCATCCCGACTGGGCCACCACCGATCTATCCTCGCTGAAAGCGGTCTCGACCGGTTCGACCATCGTGCCGCCGCACCTGATCGAACGCTTCGTCGCGCGCGGGGTGCCCGTGCTTCAGGTCTATGGCTCGACCGAGACCTGCCCGATTGCGGTTTACACGCGTCTAGGCGGCGATCTTTCGCGCGTCGGCTCGACCGGCCTTCCCGGCCTTTGCTGCGAGGCTGCGGTGATCGATGACGACGGCAATGAACTGCCGCCGGGCGCGCCGGGGGAGATCGTCGTGCGCGGCCCTAACGTATTCTGCGAATATTGGGGCAATGAGCAGGCGACCCGGGAGGCGCTGCACGATGGCTGGTATCGCACCGGCGACATCGGGCTGCGCGACGCCGACGGATATTTCTGGGTGCACGACCGCAGGAAGAACCTGATTATCTCAGGGGGCGAAAACATCTATCCGGCGGAAGTCGAGCGCGTGCTGCTGGAGCACCCCGAGGTCGCGGAATGCGCCGTGATCGGCCGGCCAGATCCCAGATGGGATGAGGTGCCGGTGGCCTACGTCATCAGGCGGACAGGATGTTTGGTGGAGGCGGAGAATCTGAAGGCGCATGTGCTGACGCAACTCGCACGTTTCAAGGTGCCGCGCGATATCGTTTTCGTCGATGACCTGCCGCGGACCGCCTTGGGGAAGGTCCAGCATTTCATGCTGCGGCGGCTCGATAAGCCCGCGCCGGTGCAAGGAGAGGCGTCGTGAAGATTGCGGTGCTTGGCGGCGGCAACGGTTCGTTCGCGGCTGCGGGTGATTTTGCGCTGCAAGGCCACGATGTCAGGCTATGGCGGCGCGATGCGGCTCAGGTAGCTGAGCATCGCGCGGCGGGCTCACGCATCATTCTCAAGGACTCAAACGGCCGACACGATGTGCGGCTGGCCTTGGTGACGACCGACATTGCCGAAGCTATCAGCGATGCCGAACTGATCCTCTGCCCTGCCCCGGCCTTCGCGCAGCCCGATATCGCAAAACTGCTTGCGCCGCATCTCCGCGGTGGGCAGGTGGTGTTCCTGCCGCCGGCGACATTCGGCTCGATGATCTTCGCGAGAGCCGCCCATGACGCCGGCAATCGCGCCAGCGTCAGCTTTGCCGAGACCGGCACGCTGCCATGGCTGACGCGCAAGCACGGACCGTTCGAAGTCGCCATCACCATCCGCGCCAAACGGCTGCCAGTCGGCGTGTTTCCGCTTGATACTGCCCGTCATGCACTGGACGTGATCGGTCGCGTCTTTCCCGGCGTGATCGAACCTTGCGGCGACGCACTGTCGGGTGCGCTGATGAATGCCGGGCCGATCATCCATCCGCCTCTGATCGTCATGAATGCCGGCGCGATCGAGCATTTCGAGCGCTGGGACATTCACAAGGAAGGCACGCAGGCCGCAATCCGCCGTGTCACGGACGCGCTCGATACCGAGCGCATCGCGGTGCGCGAAGGTTTTGGTTATGGCGGCCCGCATTTTCCACTGGCGCATCATTACGCGAGCGAAGGCGAGCAATGGATGTATGGCCGCGGCTCGCATGATCGCCTGACCGATTCCGGCGACTGGCGCGAACGGATCGTGCTCACAGAGCATCGCTACATGCGGGAAGATTTGCGGCTAGGCCTGTCGCTTCTGGTCTCGGTTGCAGACCTCGCCGGTGTTGCGACGCCACTGGCAAGGGCCTTTCTGGCCATCGGCGGCGCGATCTGCGGCGAGGATTTTCTCAAGGACGGACGCACGCTGGCAAGTCTCGGGCTCGGCGGCCTCGACCGCGAGCAATTGCAAACGCTTCTGCGCAGGGGCTTTCGCCAATGACCGCTGCTCGCGCGATGATCGCCTGTCTTGGCGCCGGCCGCATGGGCCGCGGCATTGCGGTGGCGTTTGCCTATGCCGGCCATGACGTCGTCATGATCGATGTGAAGACGCGCACCGCGGAGCAGTTCGCAACGCTTCGTGCTGATGCCCTCGGCGAAATCCGCAAGACGCTGGCAAGCCTCGCTCGGTTCGGATTGCTGGCGGACCATGAGGCTGATGCCGTCATCGCCCGTGTCTCCGTAGTGCCCGCGGAGGATATGGCCGCCGCGCTTGCCGGTGCCGGGATCGTGTTCGAGGGCGTGCCTGAGGTGGTGGACCTCAAGCGCGAGGTGCTGGGGGCAGCCTCAAAATGTGTTGAGCCTGACACTATCATCGCCTCGACCACGTCGACCATTCTGGTCGACGATCTCTCCGGCGCCGTCCGGCGCCCGGAGCGCTTTCTCAACGTGCACTGGCTGAACCCGGCCTATCTGATCCCGCTGGTCGAGATATCGCCAGGTACCGTGACCGATCCGGCCATCCTTGCGCGGGTAAAGGCGCTGCTCGAAGGCATCGGCAAGGTCCCGGTGGTGTGCGCGGCGACGCCGGGCTTCATCGTGCCGCGGATCCAGGCGCTCGCCATGAACGAGGCCGCGCGGATGGTGGACGAAGGCGTCGCCAGCGCCGAGGATATCGACAAGGCGATCCGCTACGGCTTTGGGTTCCGCTATGCGGTGCTCGGTCTTCTGGAATTCATCGACTGGGGCGGCGGCGACATTCTTTATTATGCCAGCCGTTATCTCGAGAGCGCGCTTGGCAGCGACCGCTATCGCGCGCCCGAGGTCATCTCGCGCAATATGCGCGAAGGCCGCATCGGTTTACTCACCGGCGCGGGCTTCCTCGATTATTCCGGCCTCGATGTCGATGCCTACCGCGAGCAGCGCCTTGCGGAACTGGTCAATCTGCTACGGCATTTTGGATTGGCCAGACCGCCGGTTCTGGATCGAGACTAGCCAAACACATCCTGCAGCACGCCATCGCGGACCACCGCGACGTTATCGAGCTCGATGGTCGTACCCATCATCGGCAGATCAAAATGCCCGGCGGTGTAGCGGCCGGCAAATTCATTGGCGCCGGTAGAGAACAGAAAATTGCCGGCGACGGCGCGCAGCTCCGTGCCGTTGGTATCGCGCTGGTCATACATCGCCAGCGCCTCGTAGCGCGCGCGCGGATTCATGCCGAACCCGACATGCGACACCGCATAGGCTTCGCGGTCGCCC
>DATBYN010000110.1:0-7769 GCA_036513695.1 Bradyrhizobium sp.
GTCAAGTCGAAGGGGTTGTACCAGTGCTTGCCGACATCGCTCTCCGGCATGATCTGCACCGAAAATTTCCACTTCGGGAAATCGCCCTTCTCGATCGACTCGAACAGATCGCGCTGATGGGTCTCGCGGTCATGGGCGACCTTCTGGGCGGCTTCGGCATTGGTCCAGTTCTTGATACCCTGCATGGTCTTGAAGTGGAATTTTACCCAGTGCCTCTCGTTCTTGGCGTTGATGAACGAATAGGTATGCGAGCCGAAGCCGTCGATATTGCGATAGCTCTGCGGCAGGCCGCGGTCCGACATCAGGATAGTGACCTGGTGGAGGCTCTCCGGCGACAACGACCAGAAATCCCACATCGCGGTCGGCGAGCGCATGTTGGTTCTCGGATGCCGCTTCTGGGTGTGGATGAAGTCGGGGAACTTCAGCGCGTCGCGCACGAAGAAGATCGGCGTATTGTTGCCGACCATGTCCCAGTTGCCTTCCTCGGTATAGAAGCGCAGCGCGAAGCCGCGCACGTCGCGCTCGGCGTCGGCGGCGCCGTGCTCGCCCGCCACCGTCGAAAAGCGCAGGAAAGCCTCGGTCTTTTTGCCCTTCTCCAACACCTTGGCCTTGGTGTATTTCGCGATGTCGTGAGTGATGGTCAGCGTGCCATAGGCGCCGGAGCCTTTGGCGTGCTGGCCGCGTTCGGGAATGCGCTCGCGGTTCTGGTGCGCCAACTTCTCCAGCAGGTAAAAGTCCTGCATCAGGACCGGCCCCATCGGGCCCGCGGTGATGCTGTTCTGGTTGTCGGCGACCGGCATGCCGCTGTCGGTGGTGAGTATGGGGCTTTTGGCCATGAAGTCATTCCTGTTCGTGAGTGATCGATATCCCCGCAACGCGGCCGTCTGCGGCGGTGTCGCTGTTTCGCAACGTCGCCTGCTGATGGACCTGCGTTCGCCGGGAACCCGGGTGTGAACGGAAATGTAGGGGTCAGCCTCGCAATAATTTTGGTGGCTTTGCTGTAATTGCGCCGATCTTGCTTCAATCTGCAGAAGCTACAATTCTCAATCTCTGCCGTCCTCTGAACCGCGGCTTGCGCCGTTCCAAGAAGGCGGCAACTCCCTCCCTGTGATCCTCGGTAAAACTCGCCAGCGCAACTGGTCGACGTCCATATGGCCAGCGAGATCGTCCAGCGCGTGCGCCAGGCGTTGACGGTCAATTTTGTCATCGCGACCGACAGCGGCGGTTGCTCGGCGGCTTTTGTGGCGAGCGCCATCGCGGCTTCGTACGCGCCGCCGGCAGGCGGCATCGCCGTCGTGGATGCGGTCGGTCATCTCAATCTCCGGTGGTTTTGGGGCTGTTCTGGGCGGGGTTGCAGGTGTTAGCTTCAGGCAACTGGCAGGGAGAATGGAAATGTCGATCGCCGAAGCGGACTATCTCGAAAAAAATCGATCGTCCTGGCAGTACGGCTATGATGCACCCAACGTCGAAAGCTGGGTGTTTCGCTGGAATGGCAGAATTCTACGAAACAAACTAGGCATCACTTCCGGCAACCTGCTCGATTGGGGCTGCGGCCAAGGCGCAACTGCGGGATTTTTCCAGCGCATAGGCTTCGATGCTTACGGCGTGGATATTGCCGCTGGCGACTTGGAAAGGGCCAAGCGGCTCATTCCATCGGAACGGTTGAAACTGATTTTCCCGAAGCCGGATATGATCCCGTTTTTCAACGTCAGCTTCGACGTGGTCGTGTCGATCCAGTCGTTCTATTTTCTGTCTGACACCGATATGGCCATCGCGATCGCGTCACTGCACGCGCAGATGAAGCCGGGCGCCATTCTCTATGCCACCATGATCGCGCTGGACTCACAGTTTGGCAAAATAAGCACCGATGGCCCGGACGGAATGCGCCGGCTTGTCAAATCAAACGAGCGGTACGACACCGACAGTTTCTTGAATTTTGTTACAGATGAGGCCGATCTTGTGTCGAAATTTCCTGGCTTCGAACCTGTCCTGATCGGCTACTACGATGCCGATTGGGGTGAAGGCAGCGAAAAGCATTGGCACATAACGGCGCGCCGGGTCTGACCGTATCATTGAATTCAGACCGCCGAAACCGTGCTGTTAGAGCCTAGAATTCCATCGCGGTGCAATTGGTGCCAAAATTGACGCCGTGCCGCCGCCGCCCGATGCTAGCCATAGCCCAGCGATCGCGGCGGCGAAGCGAAAGCCGTTCCGCTGGGTCCGGAAGTGCTAACCAGCCCGATCGGGAAGAAAAATCTCCGCAACCTCATACATTGCGGGATCGAATACCGCCATTTTGAGCACCTGTTCCAGCGCAGGAGCAGGACCGGGATCTTGACGCATGGATTGGTAATCATCGACGCTTGCCCATTGAGCGTACATCGTCACCTTTTTACCTTCGATACCACGATGCAGGCTTGCCGAGATAAACCCTTTGTGATGCCGGACATGGTGTTCGGTTACATTGGTCAGCAGTTCGATCAATTCATCCTGCTTTTCCGGCGCCACAGTGAAAACGTTGATCAACGTGAGGGGCGTGCGCCCCTTGGAAATCGTGGGCATGCGTTCTCCTTGGTACAGACTCCATCTCGACATCCCCCGAATATTGCGCCTATCCTGAGGCCATGAGCGACCATGATCACGACCATCATCACGATCACGACCATTCGGACTTGTCCGAAACCGAACTGCGCGTCCGCGCGCTCGAGACGGTTTTGACCGAGAAAGGCTATGTCGAGCCGGCCACGCTCGACGCCATCATCCAGGCCTACGAGACGAAAATCGGCCCGCACAATGGTGCGCAGGTGGTCGCAAAAGCCTGGTCCGATCCTGCGTTCAAGCGGGCCCTGCTGGAGGACGCCAGCAAGGCCGTGAGCACGCTTGGGCATGTCAGCCGGGTCGGCGATCATCTGGTCGCGGTCGAGAATACGCCGCAGCGCCATAACATGGTCGTGTGCACGCTGTGCTCCTGCTACCCCTGGGAAATGCTGGGGCTGCCGCCGGTCTGGTACAAGGCCGCTCCCTATCGTTCCCGCGCGGTCAAAGACCCGCGCGGCGTGCTGGCCGATTTCGGCGTCAGTCTGCCGCAGGAAACCGAGATCCGCGTCTGGGATTCGACCGCCGAGACGCGCTTTTTGGTGCTGCCGATGCGGCCCGCGGGCACCGAGGGTTGGAGCGAGCAACAGCTCGCGCAACTCGTGACACGGGACTCCATGATCGGCACGGGATTCCCGAAAACGCCGGGCGCGCCGTCGTGAACGGCGTGCACGACATGGGCGGCATGGACGGTTTTGGCAAGGTCGAGCCCGAACCGAACGAGCCGATGTTTCACACAAAATGGGAATCGCGTGTATTGGCGATGGTGCGCGCGATGGGCGCCGCCGGCGCCTTCAACATCGATGCCTCACGCTTCTACCGGGAGACCTTGCCACCCCACGTCTATCTCTCTAGTTCCTATTACAAGAAATGGCTGCTCGGTCTCGAAGACCTGCTGGTCGACAAGGGGTTCATTGCGGCGAGCGAAATCGCCGCCGGCCACGCGATCGAACCGGCAAAACCATTGAAGCACGGCAAGTTCAGCCGCGATGATGTCGAGCGCATCATGGTGCGCGGCAAATTCGGCCGCGCGGCGCCCTCGCCCGCCAAATTCAAGCCGGGCGATCGGGTGCGTGCGAAAAATATTCATCCCGCGACCCACACGCGGCTGCCGCGCTATGCGCGCGGCCATGTCGGCGTGGTTGAACGCGATCATGGTTGCCAAGTGTTCCCGGACACAGCGGCGACGGATTCCGGCGAGAACCCGCAATGGCTCTATACCGTCGTATTCGACGGGGCCGAATTATGGGGCCCGGACGCCGACCCGACGGTCAAGATTTCCATCGACGCGTTCGAGCCCTATCTGGAGGCGGTCTGATGGACGCCGCTGCGGCGGTTGCGGCGCGTAGCGTGCCGGGCGTTCCCCGCGATGACGACGGCCCGGTGTTTCGCGAACCCTGGGAAGCGCAGGCCTTTGCCATGGCGCTGGTGCTGCATGAGCGTGGATTGTTCACGTGGAGCGAATGGGCTGCGACACTTGCCGGCGAAATCGCACGCGCGCAGGCAGGCGGTGATCCCGACACCGGCGAGACTTATTACCGGCACTGGCTGGCGACGCTGGAGCGACTGGTCGCCGCCAAAGGGGTCGCGTCCTCCGATACGCTACATCGTTATCGCGATGCCTGGGACCACGCCGCCGACCGCACCCCACACGGCTCACCGATCGAACTAAGACCTGATGATTTTGGCTAAGCCCCGAATAGCTTGCGCATGCGCTCTTCGTCGATGATGAGGGTATTGGTCGCCGGCTGTCGGCCCAGGGTTTGGACCTGCAAATCGAGATAAGTTGACCAGAGCTCACAGACACTGGCTTTGAATTGGATCAGCAAAAAACTACACTGCGCCTTGCTACGCGGCCATTCTGGGAGGGATGCGACATGAACATCATCCGCCACACTGTTCTGCGACTACTGGCAATCAGCGCGGTCGCAATCGCAATTCCGCAACCGGCCTCCGCGATGGGACCGACCAGCGCCGCGATGAAGAACCAAAATGTGCGGGCGGCAAATGACAGCACCGTCACGACCGGCCCTGTCACAAAATGCATCGCCTCCGAGGGAACGTGCCCGAGGCCGCACCGCCGCGCAAAACACTAGCGGCTAGGCTGTATTGTCAGCATATTCGCGCCAGCCCTTCGCCCGCAGCACGCAGGCCGGGCATTCGCCGCAGCCAAAACCCCAATCATGCCGCGCGCCGCGCTCGCCGAGATAGCAAGTGTGGGAATGTTCGCAGATCAGGTCGACCAGCCCTGCCCCGCCGAGTTCGTGTGCGAGCTTCCACGTGCCGGCCTTGGTTAACCACATCAGCGGCGTGTGCAATTCGAACTCCGCGGCCATGCCGAGATTGAGTGCGATCTGCAACGCCTTGATGGTTTGGTCGCGGCAATCGGGATAGCCTGAATAGTCGGTCTCGCACATGCCGCCGATGATATGGCGGATGCCGCGCCGGTAGGCCAGCGCCGCCGCGAACGTCAAAAACACCAGATTGCGGCCGGGCACGAAGGTGTTGGGCAGACCGTCGGCGCCCATTGCGATCGCGACATCGCGGGTCAGCGCGGTGTCGGAGATTTCGGCCAAGGTCGGAATATCAAGCGTGTGGCTCTCGCCGAGTTTTGCAGACCAATCCGGGCGCAACGATTTTATTCCGTCCAGCAGCCTGGCGCGGCATTCAAGTTCGATGGCGTGACGCTGGCGATAGTTAAAGCCGAGCATCTCGACGCGGGCAAAACGTTCGAGCGCCCAGGCGAGGCAGGTCGCGGAATCCTGGCCGCCGGAGAACAGCACCAGCGCGTCAGTGGAATTAAATTGGTCACGAAATTGGTCGCTCATGGCCTGCCCTTAGCATTCTCGGGCCGATAAGGCCAAACGGTGGAAAGAGCCGCCTGTTCCGCTCGTTTCGCTGGGATAGGCGCGCGTCTTGCGGCATACAGACGTGAGTTATCCTGCCTTCGGTGCTTCATGACCCCTTCCCGCGATATTTCACGTCTGCTCGAGATCATGGCGATGCTGCGAACGCCCGGCAGCGGCTGCCCGTGGGACCTTGAGCAGAATTTTGCGACCATTGCGCCCTACACCATCGAGGAAGCCTATGAAGTCGCTGAAGCCATCGCGCGCGGCGACCTGCACGATTTGCAGGATGAGCTCGGCGATCTCCTGCTGCAGGTGGTGTTTCATGCCCGGATGGCGGAGGAACAGAACGCGTTTGCGTTCGGCGATGTGGTCGAGGCGATCACGCGAAAAATGATCCGACGGCATCCGCATGTGTTCGCCGACAAGAATGGACAATTGACGCCGTCGGACGTCAAAGGCGCGTGGGAGCGCATCAAGGCCGAAGAGAAGGCCGAACGCGCGGCGCGGCGGCCCGCCGAAGAGGCGACGCATAAATCGCTGCTGTCAAGCGTGAAGGCCGGACAGCCGGCATTGGCCCAGGCGATGGAGTTACAGCGCAAGGCATCCAGCGTCGGCTTCGACTGGAACGACCCCCGCGCCGTGCTGCATAAAATCCGCGAGGAGGCCGACGAGATCGAGGCCGCACTCGATCGCGGCGACAAGCAAGAACTCCGCGAGGAAACCGGCGATCTGTTGTTTGCACTGGTCAACCTGGCGCGCCATGTCGGCGCCGATCCCGAAATGGCGTTGCGCGGCACCAATGCAAAGTTCAAGCGCCGCTTTGGCCATATCGAACGCGCATTGCAGTCGCAGGGACGTTCATTGGAAGGCGCGTCGCTCGCCGAGATGGATGCGCTGTGGAACGAAGCGAAGAGCAAGGAATAAGGTTTACGTCGTCCCTGCGAAAGCAGGGACCCATACGCCGCGGCCCATCAGTAAGGCGATGGGGTTAGTTGCCTTCGTAACAATTGGCGCCGGTGGTTATGGGTCCCTGCTTTCGCAGGGACGACGATAAAATTCCAATCGCAGGGACGACGACTAAACCGCGTGCGGTATCGCATCAAAACGGTTGACCACGATATCGCGCTTGGTCTCGTCGACCCGCACCGTCATGACGAACCGCCCGTCGTGAAGCTGCTTAATGAGCACTTCGGAATTGCGATGCAGCCAGCTGATGCCGGCGCCGTCGGAGGCGTCGATCGATAAATCCAGCGTCATCCGGGTTGCCGCCAGCCGCTCCTCGATCGCGGCGAGCAGCGCCTCGACCCCCTCCCCGGTTTCGGCGGAGACCAGGAAACACGGGCGCTCCGGCGGACGGCGGCCGGCGATATTCTGCAGGTTCTCACGCGCTTCAGGATCGAAGCGATCGATCTTGTTCCAGACTTCGAGGATGCGCTGCCCGGCATCCGGATCGATGCCGAGTTGGCGCAAAACGCTATCGACGTCGCTTTGCTGCGCCTCGGTGTCCTCGTGCGAGATGTCGCGGACGTGGAGAATGATTTCGGCCTCCAGCACCTCCTCGAGCGTCGCCCGAAACGCCGCCACCAGCTGCGTCGGCAGGTTCGAGATGAAGCCGACGGTGTCTGAGAGCATCGCTTTGCCGCCATGCGGCAGGCTTAGCGCGCGCAAAGTCGGATCGAGGGTTGCGAACAGCATGTCGGCGGCCTGCACGTCGGCGCGGGTCAGGCGGTTGAACAGCGTCGACTTGCCGGCGTTGGTGTAGCCGACCAGCGCCACCACCCGATAAGGCACCCGCTGCCGCCCCGCCCGATGCAGCCGCCGCGTCGCCTGAACCTTTTTGAGCTCATTTTCGAGGCGCGCGATGCGATCCCCGATCAGGCGGCGGTCCGCCTCGATTTGCGTTTCGCCGGGGCCGCCCATGAACCCGAAACCGCCGCGCTGGCGCTCCAGATGGGTCCACGACCGCACCAGGCGCGAGCGCTGATAATTCAAATGCGCAAGCTCGACCTGCAGCGCGCCCTCTTTGGTCTTGGCGCGGCGCCCAAAAATTTCCAGGATCAGGCCGGTGCGATCGAGCACCTTGGTGTTCCAGGCCTTCTCGAGATTGCGCTGCTGGATCGGCGACAACGCGCAATCCATCACCACCAGTTCGATGTCGTGTCCGGTGACGAGACCGACGATCTCCTCGACCTTGCCCTTGCCGAGATAGGTCGCCGGCCGGATCTGGCTGACCGGAGCGATCAGCGCGTCCGCGACGGTCAGGTCGATGGCCCCGGCCAGGCCCACGGCTTCCTCGAGCCGCGCATCGGTATCGCGGATAGCATT
>DATBYN010000111.1:0-6837 GCA_036513695.1 Bradyrhizobium sp.
ATGATGATTGATTCCCGCCGGAGACGAAGCAGCCTTACGCCACGATCTCCGGCGTATCCGTGCGCGGCAGAGCGCGGCGCTCGGTAATATATTCGACGGACACAAAATGCTCCGACACGGTGATGCGCTCGAGCAGTGCCGGTTCGGCCAGAACTACTTCTTCAGCCGGAAGCGGCGTTTTTTGGTCAATCTCTTCAGGAACAAGCGGCGGCGCGTCGATCGCTTGTGGAAACACGCCGAATTCGCCTGCTACCTCCTGGAGCGGCTTTTGCTTGTCGGCCCAGTGCAGCGCGGTGTAGTCGAAGCCGTGCACGATGGTGGGTTTGACGATTTCGAAATAGGGCGAGATGTCGAAATCGCGCGGCATGTAGAGCGACGAATCGCGGATGTGCAGGATTTCGCGCCGGGCCTGCTTTGAGCCCGCGCGCGTGATCCTCGGCAGGATCGGATAGCGCACGGCGTCGAAGGCCTGCGCGATCAAGGCCGAGCAGATGATTTTGGTGGGATCGCCGGAGCCGAACGCGATCATCCGCCGCCGCCAGCGCTGCGGGATCGGCAGCGGAATCAGAAACCGCATCAGGTCGAGAATGTTCTTGGTGTCGTAGCCGAAGCCGATCCGGTTGATGGCGTAGCGGCACACCGTGTAGCGGTCCTCGAATGACAGCCCGACTGGCCGGCACAGCCGCGTGTGATAGGGAAAATATTTCGATAGCGGCGCCGACGTCACGCCCTCGCCGATATTGGCCTCGATCAGGACATGCGGCTCGCCGCTGGGCTCTTCCGCGCCCTCGATCGGGCCGACATAAAGCGCGGCGTGCGACCAGGTCGACTGGGTGAGATATTTGATGATGCCGGAAACCCGGTTATTGCCCTCGACCAGCAGCACGTCGCCCTGCTCGATGATGCCGCGCAAATGCTCTGGATCGCTCGGTGTGAACGGCTCATAGCCCGGTACCTCCTTCTCGAGGTACCTCGCGATCAGCTTGCCGACGGTATCGAGCACGGAGCCCATGACAACCTTTCCCCCAGCGGCCTTTTACGGCTGCTTTTTATGTTTCCTTATCATGGTCGAAAGCCGTTGCAATTTAGTTCATGGCCGAAATGGATCAATCATGTTTGATTCACCATGATGGTTGCTGTGGGCGACGGGATGCGGCAAGTTCGCTAGATGTTCTCTGTATTTTCAAAGCTTCGGAAACCATGACATGACAATGACGCGCCGCGATTTCCTGTCGGCGTCTGCGGTCCTTGCGGCGGCGCCGTTGCTCGGCGCCCGCGCATGGGCGGCGCCGTTGCCGCGCGAAGCTGACATTGTCGTGATCGGCGCGGGTGTTGCCGGCATTGCTGCGGCGCGGCGGATCATCGCGACCAATCGCAAGGTCATTGTGGTGGAGGCGACGGACCGGATCGGCGGCCGCTGCCAGACCGATAGCGCGACGTTCGGCGTGCCGTTCGAGCGCGGCGCGCGGTGGATGGGCAGTCCAGATACCAATCCCATGATAAAGCTCGCGCGCAATGCCGGGCTCGACATCTCGACCATGCCGTTCGGCCCAAAGATCCGGGTCGGCCGCCGCAACGCACGCGCCGGCGAGACCGAGGAGTTTTTGGCCGCCCTGGTTCGCGCCAACCGCGCGGTCGATGAGGCTTCGCGCGGCGGCAAGGGCGATGTGTCCTGCGCGTCAGTTCTGCCAAAGGACCTCGGCGACTGGGCGGGGACCATGGAATTCGTGCTCGGCGCCAACTTCGCCGGCAAGGACCTGAAAGACATCTCCGTGGTCGACAAGGCCCGTGCGCAGGAGCGCAACACAGTGGTCGCCTGCCGCCAAGGCCTGGGGACGTTGATCGCAAAGCTTGGCGAGCAAATGCCGGTTTCGCTGTCGACGCCGGTAAGCCGTATCACCTGGAGCGGCCGCGATGTCACGGTGGAGACGCAAGCGGGCAAGATCGCCGCGCGGGCCGCGATCATCACGGTATCGAGCAACGTCTTGACCTCCGGCACTATCAAATTCACGCCGGATCTTCCGAAGCGTCAGCTGGATGCCGCGGCCAAACTGAGTCTCGGCAGCTATGACCACATCGCCCTGCAAATGCCGGGCAATCCGTTGGGACTGGGGCGCGACGACATCATCATCGAGCAGAGCAATTCGACCCGGACGGCGCTGTTGTTTGCCAACATCGGAGGGTCGTCGCTGTGTTCGATCGACGTCGCGGGCTCGTTCGGCCGCGATCTCTCGGGCCAGGGCGAAAAGGCGATGGTGGCGTTTGCCGTCGAGTGGCTGACAAAACTGTTCGGCAGCGAGGCGGCTTCTGCGGTGAAGAAATCGAGCGCGACCCGCTGGAACGCCGCACCGTTCGCGCTCGGCGCCATGTCGTCGGCCGCGCCGGGCGCGCAGGTATCGCGAAAACTCCTCACCGAGCCGCTCGGCTATTTGTTCCTCGCGGGCGAAGCGACCCACGAAACGCTGTGGGGAACAGTCGACGGTGCCTGGGAAAGCGGCGAGCGCGCCGCCGTTGCGGCGCTGCGCAAGATCGGCGCGCTCAAGGACACCGAGCCCGTGGCCGCGCCGACTTCGGGGGCAAAACGCCGGCGCCGATCGGGGTCGGGTGCGCCGATTAATTGAGCCGGGCGAAGAATCGTAGGGTGGGCAAAGCGCAGCGTGCCCACCAAATTGGAGGCGACTCGTGATGGTGGGCACGGCGCGAAGTGTGCCTTTGCCCACCCTACGCGCATCACCCTAAACCGGCAGCGCCAGTTGCATCAGATCCTTGGCGAGGATGATACGGCCGGAAAAATTCTTCTTCACGCCCTCGGTCCAGTTGTCGTCGGTCACGAGCGGATCGTCGCCCGGCACGAAATGGCTGAGCACCAGCACTTTCACGTTCGCCGCCGCAGCGATGCGGCCGACGTCTTCGGTCGTGGTGTGGCTATCGAGCAGATGCTTCTTCAGCGTGGCGCCGTTCTTGGTCTTGGCAACGAGGCGGTCGACTGCGGGCAAATAGAGGCATTCATGCACCAGCACGTCGGCTCCCTTCGCGAACTCCGCGAGCTTCGGATTGTAGGCGGTGTCGCTGGAGAACACGATGGTGCCATCCGGCGTCTCGAACTTATAGGCAAAATTGTCTGTTATCGGCGGATGCGGCGTGCGGAACGCCGTTACCTTCACGTCCTCGGTCTGCAGCACCACGCCGTCCTCGGTGATGTCCTTGGCGATTAGCAACTTGCGCGGATCGGGGCGGCCTTCGTCCTCGATCCGGGTCTCGACGTCGAACCTGTTCAGCTCCCAATAGGTTTTTGTCATCGCTTCGATGCCCTTGGGGCCGAATGAATGGATCGGCGTCGACAGGCCGGCAACCCAGGCATTGTAAAACAGGTTGCCGTATTCGAGGTTGTGATCGGAATGGTGATGGCTGATCAGAATATACTTCACCGAAGGTATCGGCACGCCGGCCGCGACCAATTGGCGGCTCACGCCCATGCCGCAATCGATCACGAACGGCGTATCGTTCACCATAACGAGATTGGCAGGATTGGAGGCGCCGATGCCGATGCGCGGCCCACCCTTGGTACCCAGGAAAACGATTCGCGTGCGCGGCTTTGCCGGCGTCTGCGCAAACGCCGCCGGCGCGGCGATCGCCGCGGCGCTACCAAGCGCGAGCTTCAGCACATCACGGCGGTCGATCATGGCGCTCTCTCCTTGAAATATCTGCGGCACCCTAGCGCCGCATCCGCGCGCCGCACAAGCATCTCAGCGCAGCACGCCGTCAAGCGCGGGCAGGCCGATGATCACGGCCGCAGCGATCAAAGCGTAGCAGATGGCGCGAAACAGCCTCTCGCTGGCGCGGCCGAACAGGGAAGCGCCGAACCAGACGCCGATCGCGTAGACCGGGCCGACCAGAAACGATAATCGGATGGCGTCTGATGTGATCAGGCCTGTGAGCGAATAGCTTACCGCGGAAAAGAAGTCGGAAGCGCCGAAGAACAACAGGATGTTGGCGCGGGCGATTTTCGAGGCGATCGGCCGGCCGAGCCAATAGCCCACGATCGGCGGCCCGCCGGTCTGCGCGAGGCCACTGCAAAAGCCGGACAAGCCGCCGATGCCGACGGAAAGCGTCGGATGATCCTTCCCGCGATAGCGCCAGCCGGATAACAGCAGCAGCAAGAGCGCAAACACGAAGGCGGAAATGATCCAGCGCGTCGTCACCGGATCGAGCCGGCTCAGGAAATAGGTGCCGATGGGCACGCCGATCAAGGCGCCCAACACCATCACCGCGGTCGCCTTGCGGTCGGCATGCTTCCACGCATTGGGAACCAGCGGCGCGGCGGCGACAAAATCGATGATGAGCAACAGGGCGGCGACCAGGCGCGGCGCCGCCATGCTGCTTGCGAGCGGCATGAAGATCAGCGCCGAGCCGAAGCCGGAAAATCCGCGCGCGGTTCCCGATACGAAAGCGATCGCGCAGATGGCGAGGGCGGCGTAGATGCTGACATCGGCCGGAATCAGGCCAATAAGGCTCATCCCCGCAGCGTGCCGCCGGTCTTCTTCGTCACTTCAGCCACGATCTTCGCCGCGACCGCCTCGATCTCCTGGTCGGTCAGGGTCTTTTCCCGTGGCTGGATCGTCACGGCAATCGCGATGGATTTCTTATCCTCGTCGATGCCCTTGCCTTCGTAGACGTCGAACACCGTGACGTCCGTGATCAGCTTCCTGTCCGCGCCGTGCGCCGCGCGGACGATATCGCCGGCCTTGACGCTCCGACCGACGATGAACGCAAAGTCGCGCGACACCGGCTGGAACGGCGAGAGCTCGAGCAGCGGCTTGGCGCGGGTCGGCTTTTGCCTGGCGTCGGGAATGCGGTCGAGGATCACCTCGAACGCGATCAGCGGCCCGTCGGCGCGAAGCGCTTCCAATGCGCGCGGATGCAACTCGCCAAAATAGCCCAGCACATTTTGTGGACCGATCTGGATAGTGCCGGAACGTCCCGGATGCAGCCAGTCGGGACCGCCCGGCACGATCTGCAGTGCCTGCATCGGCGCACCGGCGGCCGACAGCACCGCAAACGCATCGGCCTTGGCGTCGAACGCGTCGGCCGTCGCCGAGCCGGACCAGTGCCGCCCGATGCCCTTCGATGAGGCAAAGCCGTGGCGAACACCCGCCGCCGCTATCAGCTCGCCCTCCGGACTATCGCTAGTGAAGACCTGACCGACTTCGAACAGAGCGAGATCGGAAAAGCCCCGGTCGATATTGGCCTGCCCAGCGGTCACGAGACCGGGCACCAGGCTCGGCCGCATATCGGACATATCGGCCGCGATTGGATTGGCCAGCGACAGCTCGGGATGCCCGCGGCGGTTGGCCTGCGCGTGAAGCGGCGGATCGCGGTCGAACAATTCGGCCTGCGGTTTTGAGATGAACGACCATGTCACCGCCTCGACCATGCCGCGCGCGGCGAGTGCGCGCTTGGCGCGGCGGGTGCGCAGCTGGATCGGGTTAAGCACCGGCTTGCGCGGCGCGTCGCCGCGCTCGAACGGCGTCATCGGCACCTTGTCGACGCCGACGATGCGCACGATCTCCTCGACGATATCGGCCTTGCCGTGCACATCGGTGCGCCAGGACGGGACTGCGATCTTCACCACCGGCCCATTGCCGGCCACCATGAAGCCGAGACGGGTGAGGATCATTTTCACTTCAGGCAGTGGCACATCGATGCCGGCGAGGCGCTTGACCTCAGAAAGCGGAAAATCGATCACGCGATCGTCGCCGAAGGTTTTGCCGACCACGATATTTTCGGATGGCGTGCCGCCGCACATCTCCATCACCAGTTTTGTCGCCATTTCGAGCCCCGGCACCATGAAAGCCGGATCGACGCCGCGCTCGAAGCGATAGCGCGCGTCCGAATTGATGCCGAGCTTGCGGCCGGTCTGGGCGATGTTGATCTCGTTCCACAGCGCCGATTCGATCAGCACGTCGGTGGTCTCTTCCGAACAGCCGGAGGCTTCGCCGCCCATGATGCCGGCGAGCGATTCGACGCCGTGATCATCCGCGATCACGCAGACGCTCGGGTCGAGCGTGTAGGTGCGGCCGTCGAGCGCCAGCAGCGTCTCGCCGTCGCGGGCGCGGCGCACGGTCAGATTGCCCTTAACCTTGGCCGCGTCGAACACATGCAGCGGTCGGGCGCGGTCATAGGTCATGAAATTGGTGATATCGACCAGCGCATTGATCGGCCGCAAGCCGATCGAGATCAGACGCTTCTGCAGCCATTCCGGCGAGGGCCCGTTCTTGACGCCGCGCACCAGCCGCAAGGCGAAACCGGGACACAAATGGGCATCCTCGACCGTCACCTTCACCGGACAGGGGAATTCGCCCTTGATCGGGCGGATCACCGGGTCCTTGAATTTGCCCATGTCGGCAGTCGCAAGATCGCGGGCGATGCCGTGGACGCCGGTGCAATCCTGCCGGTTCGGTGTCAGGTTGATTTCCAGCACGGGATCGCCGAGCCCGGCCCACGCGGCGTATGGGGCGCCGATTGGCGCGTCGGCCGGCAGCTCCATGATGCCGTCGTGATCCTCGGAGATTTGCAATTCGGCCGCCGAGCACAGCATGCCGCGGCTCTCGACGCCGCGGATGGTGCCGACGCTGAGCGTGATGTCCTTGCCGGGAATGAAAGTGCCGGGAGGCGAGAACACGCTGACAAGGCCCGCGCGTGCATTTGGCGCGCCGCAGACGACTTGCACCGGTGCGGCACCGTTTCCGGGATCGACCATGCAGACCCGCAAACGATCCGCATTCGGATGCTGCTCGGCCGAAATGACGCGCGCAATGGTGAACGGTTTAAGCGCCG
>DATBYN010000112.1:0-9291 GCA_036513695.1 Bradyrhizobium sp.
ATGGTCGTAGTGTCCATCGCCTTTTCATCCCTGCGTCATGCCCGGCGCGCCCACAACCTAGCTGCATTGGTCCCCGCCGCGATTTATTTCTGGCATTTCGGGCACCAAAAGGTCGAGCGGCCGTTTTGCGTAAAGCGCCGCACGATGCCGTTACAGCCGGCAGTCTGGCATTTCTCGCCCTCGCGGTCGTAGACCTGGAACGAATGCTGGAAATAGCCGAGCTCGCCGTCGGTCTGGCGATGATCGCGCAGCGACGATCCGCCAGCCTTGATGGCCTGGTTCAGCACCGCGTGGATCGCCGTCACCAGGCGGCGGGCGTGATCGGTCGGCTCGCCCTTTTTTGTCGCGAGCGTTGCGGCCAACCGTCGCGGCGACAGATGGGCACGAAAAAGTGCCTCGCAGACATAGATGTTGCCGAGACCTGCGACCACGCGCTGGTCGAGCAACGCCGCCTTCAGACTGGTTTTCTTGTTGGCGCAGGATCCCGCCAGCATGCTCGCGTCGAATTCATTGCCGAGCGGTTCGGGGCCGAGGCCCTTCAGGAGCGGCTCATCCTCGAGCGCCCTACGGGCGATGATTTTCATGTACCCAAAACGCCGCGGATCGTTGAAGATCACCGCGGCGCCCGATGACATGTGAAACACCACATGGTCGTGCGCGCGATCCTCATTGCGCGGATGATAAAATTTGCCCGGCGCGTTCCGTTCATCTTCCTTGATGACGCGGAACGAGCCCGACATGCCCAGATGCATCAACAGCACGTCGCCCGAGCCGAGGTCGGCCATCAAATATTTGGCACGGCGGCCCAGCCCGGTCACGGTCTGGCCCGTGAGCCGCTCCACAAAATCCTTCTGGAAGGCGAACCGCAGGTCTTTGCGCCTGGCCTCCGCCTTCACGATTTGCGACCCCTCCATGACAGGCTGCAGGCCACGGCGGACGGTTTCGACTTCAGGTAATTCGGGCATGGATCGGCGTTCACCTTGAGCAACTGACGTGATAGCGACATTGCGCCGGGCGCGCTATGGTCCGCCGCAATCGAGTGTGAGGGCGTTAGGTGATGGATCGGCCGGGTGAAACCACGCATTTTGGCTTCAGGGACGTGCCCGTCGGCGACAAGCAGGGGCTGGTCAACGACGTGTTCCACAGCGTGGCGCGGCGTTACGATCTGATGAACGACCTGATGTCGGTGGGCCTGCATCGGCTCTGGAAGGACATCATGATCAACGCGCTCAATCCGCCGCGCGGCGATGCGCCCTTTGCGCTGCTCGATGTTGCCGGCGGTACCGGCGACATTGCGTTCCGCGCCGCCAAGGCCGCAGGGTCGGGTTTTCACGCCACCGTCTGCGACATCAATTCCGACATGCTTGCCGTCGGCCGCCAGCGCGCGATCGCGCGGCATCTCGACGATCGCGTGGCGTTCGTCGAAGGCAATGCCGAAGCGCTGGCCTTCCCCGACCGTCATTTCGACGCCTACACCATCGCGTTTGGTATCCGCAACGTGCCGCGGATCGATCTGGCGCTTGGCGAAGCGTTTCGGGTGCTGCGGCCCGGCAGCAGATTTTTGTGCCTTGAATTCTCCACCGTCGACGTGCCCGGGCTGGATCGGCTCTACGATCTATTTTCGTTCAAGGTGATACCGCCGCTCGGCCGCGCGGTCACGGGCGATGCGCAATCCTATCAATATCTCGTGGAATCGATCCGCAAGTTTCCGAGGCCCAATGCGTTTGCCGAGATGATCCGCACTGCCGGGTTTTCTCGCGTCAGCTGGCAAAGCCTCTCCGGCGGCATCGTGGCGCTGCATTCAGGCTGGCGTTTGTGATTTCAGCCATTACCCACATCGCGCGGCTCGCCCGCGCCGGTTTTGTGTTTGCGCGCGAGGGCGTGTTCGGCGTGGTCGATCCGTCGCTGGTGCCGCCGCCCGGACAATTGGCGCTGAAGCTGGCGCGCATCGTCGAGCGCCCCGGCGCCAAATCCGGCCCGCGGCTGTCGCGCGCGCTCACCAGGCTAGGCCCGGCCTATCTGAAGCTCGGGCAGTTTCTGGCGACAAGGCCCGACGTGGTCGGCGTCATGATGGCGCGCGATCTGGAAAGCCTGCAGGACCGGCTGCCGCCGTTTGCGCAAGCCGAAGCCGAAGCCGTCATCGCGCAATCGCTGGAACGCCCGCTGGCGCAGGCGTTTGCGAGCTTTGGGCCGGCGGTCGCCGCCGCCTCGATCGCACAGGTGCATCGCGGCGAGACCGAGCGCGACGGTGTGCGCACGCCGGTGGCAGTGAAGATATTGAGGCCGAATGTCGCCTCGCGCTTCCGCCGCGATCTCGCCGATTTCTTTTTTGTCGCGCACCAGGCCGAAATCTACTCGGCGGAAGCCCGCCGGCTGCGGCTGATCGAGGTCATCAATACGATGTCGCGCTCGGTCGCGATGGAGATGGATCTGCGGCTGGAGGCCGCGGCGCTCTCGGAGATGGCGGAGAACACCCGCAACGATCCGGATTTCCGCGTGCCGACCGTCGATTGGGACCGTACCACGCACAACGTGCTGACGATGGAATGGATCGACGGCATCGCGCTCAGCGACCATGCAAGGCTGGAGCAATCGCAGGTCGATTTGCGCGAGCTCGGGCGCAAGGTGATCCAGAGTTTTCTGCGCCATGCGCTGCGGGACGGCTTCTTTCATGCCGACATGCACCCCGGCAATCTGTTTCTTGACGATGCCGGCCGGCTGGTCGCGGTCGATTTCGGCATCATGGGCCGGCTCGGCCTGAAGGAGCGGCGTTTCCTCGCCGAAATTCTCCTAGGTTTTATCACGCGGGATTATCGCCGCGTCGCCGAAGTGCATTTCGAGGCCGGTTATGTGCCGGCGCATCACTCGGTGGAGAATTTCGCACAAGCGATTCGTGCCATCGGCGAGCCGATCCACAACCGCACCGCCGAAGAAATTTCGATGGCGAAGTTGTTGACGCTGTTGCTCGAGGTCACCGGCCTGTTCGATATGCGCACCCGGCCCGAATTGATCCTGTTGCAAAAGACCATGGTGGTGGTCGAAGGCGTCGCACGCGGTTTCGATCCCAAACTCGACATCTGGAAAGTCGCCGATCCCGTGGTGCGGGAATGGATCGAGCGCAATCTCGGCCCCATCGGGCGCATTCAGGGCGCGATGGCCGGCGCCGGCGATCTCGGCCGGGTGCTGGCGGGGTTGCCGGCGATCGCGGCACGGGCGGTGGTAGTATTGGAGCAACTGGAGACCATGACCCGAGAGGGGCTGACACTGTCGGCGGAGACCATCGCGGCGATGGCGCGGACCGAGGGCCGCAAGAGCCGCTGGCGCACCATCGCGCTGTGGATCATCGCCGCGACGTTCATCGGGATTCTGGTGGCCATCAAACAGATGTGATTGCAATGCAATCAATATATGATAGCATTGCT
The DNA here is from genome assembly GCA_036513695.1 of Bradyrhizobium sp. Classification (GTDB taxonomy): domain Bacteria; phylum Pseudomonadota; class Alphaproteobacteria; order Rhizobiales; family Xanthobacteraceae; genus Bradyrhizobium. The sequence goes on from DATBYN010000112.1 coordinate 3,423, forward strand.
GTCAGAAGTGGTTGGAGACGATCATGGCCAGTCTGACCATCCGAAAACTCGATGAGGGCGTCAAAGCCTATCTGCGGCTGCGCTCGGCCAAGAACGGCCGCTCCGTGGAAGAAGAAGTCCGGGTGATCCTGCGGGAGATGATCGAGGGCCGCCCCTATTTCGCCGAAGCGCATCAGCAAGCCGTTCCACAGCCTGCAGACGCTCATGCGCGCCATATCAGGCACGCCTCTGCAACCGATCAGACGCGCGTCACCCTGATCATCGGCGGCGGCATCGCCGCTTACAAGGCACTGGATCTGATCCGGCGGCTCAAGGAGCGGAACATTGACGTCCGCTGCGTGCTGACAAAAGCTGCGCAGCAATTCGTCACGCCGCTTTCGGCAAGCGCGCTGTCGCACGAGCGCGTCTATACTGACTTGTTCGATCCGGCGAGCGAGTTCGATGCCGGCCATATTCGTCTGGCGCATGACTGCGATCTGATCGTGGTGGCGCCGGCGACCGCTGATTTGATGGCGAAGATGGCGCAAGGTCACGCCGACGATCTCGCCAGCGCCATCCTGCTGGCGGCGAACCGGCCGGTCCTGCTGGCGCCGGCGATGAACCCCCTGATGTGGAACAATGCCGCGACCCGCCGCAATGTCGCGCAGCTCGAGCGCGATGGCGTCGCCATGGTCGGCCCCAATGCCGGCGAAATGGCCGAAGCCGGCGAGGCCGGAATCGGCCGGATGGCAGAGCCCACCGAAATCGCCGCCGCCGCTGAGCGCTTTCTACGCCCCTCCCAGCCCCGCCCGCTCGCCGGGAAACGCGTCCTGATCACCGCGGGACCGACGCACGAGCCGATCGATCCGGTGCGCTACATCGCCAATCGCTCCTCCGGCAAACAGGGCTTTGCCATTGCCGCCGCAGCACAAGCCGCCGGTGCCGACGTCACGCTGATCTCGGGTCCGGTCGATCTCGACGATCCCAGGGGCGTAACGGTGAGACATGTGGAATCCGCGCGCGAGATGCTGCACCGGGTAGAAGCAGCACTTCCGGTGGATATCGCGATCTTCGCCGCCGCCGTCGCCGACTGGCGCGTCGCCAACGAGGGCGAGCAGAAACTGAAAAAGACTTCCGCCGGCATGCCACAGCTCGAGCTCGTCGAAAATCCCGACATCCTCGCCACCATTTCAAGATTGGCGGAAAAACGTCCCTCCCTGGTGATCGGCTTTGCCGCCGAAACCGAACATCTGATCGACAACGCCAAGGCAAAGCTGGCGCGCAAGGGCTGCGACTGGATCGTGGCCAATGATGTCTCGCCGGCGACCGGGGTGATGGGCGGCGACCGCAACACGGTTCACCTGCTGACCCGCGAGGGTGCCGACATCAATGTCGATTCCTGGCCGGTGATGACCAAGGAGCAGGTCGCAACCGCGCTGGTGGCGCAAATTGCCAAAACCTTCGAGAAAACCGCGTGAACTCAACCGTCAAAGTCGAAATCCGGCAATTACCGCATGGCGAAGGCCTGGCACTCCCCGCCTATCAGAGCGCGCACGCCGCCGGCCTCGACCTGCTCGCCGCGGTGCCCGAGGGTTCGCCGCTGATCCTTAACCCCGGCGCGCACGCGCTGGTGCCGACCGGGCTCTCCATCGCGTTGCCTCCGGGCCATGAGGCGCAGGTCCGTCCGCGCTCGGGGCTGGCCGCAAAACACGGCGTCACCGTGCTCAATTCGCCGGGCACGATCGACGCGGACTATCGCGGCGAGATCGGCGTGCTCCTGATCAACCACGGTACGGTGGCATTTTCGATCCAGCGCGGCGAGCGCATCGCGCAGATGGTGATCGCGCCTGTCGTCCAAGCGGAACTCGTGCCCAGAAGCTCGCTTTCCGCAACCGACCGCGGCTCTGGCGGCTTCGGCTCGACCGGGCGCTAAATCCCCGTAAAGCAACGGATTCATTTTCGCGAAAATCGCGTCGATAAAGTTTAACACCGCAAATTTTGGCGAGGAGTTTAGCGTTCACGGTCTGGACTCTTACCGGCCGACTCCCGTTGGGGATATTGTCTTTCGATTCGCGAACGGGGAGCGCGATCGGCAAAAGTGGGTATCGGTTTTGCGTCCGATCGCGCTCTAAATTAATAAAAAGCGCGTGATCTTATCGCCAAACCGCTCACACTTTGGCGGATCATGCGCGTCATCGCCGGGCGTAAAGTCGTGCGGTTTGGGGCAAACCATGTCGGGCGTGATCGCGTCGATGCGTCGGACCCTGCTGTCGTGCACATCACTGGCACGTAACGGCCTGATCAGTCTTGGCGCTACCCTGGTTTCGATCGCGCCGGCTTGCGCCGGCGATCTGTCGCTCATGGATGCGATTCCGGTGCATCTGGATTTGAACCGCCAGGAATTCGCGGTGCTGACCACTGCATTGGCGCTGCTCGGCTTTTCGGTGATGGCGGCGATCCTGTTGATGCGCACGCGGCTGCGCGCGGCGCGAAGCGAGGCGCGGCTGCGCGCCAATATCGCGAATCTGCAAGCCCAGGCCGATCGTTTCCGCGCATTGCTGTTTGCGGAACCCCAGATCCTGATCGCGTGGCCGGCCGGCGACAACCGCCCGCAAATCTCCGGCGATATTGCGCTCGTGATGCCGCAGGAAGCCCGGCAATATTCCCCGCAACGCGTCCTCGCCTTCGGAACCTGGCTGCCGCCGGAGCCGGCGCTGCAGATGGATCATGCCGTCGATGCCCTGCGCGAGCACGGCGAGGGTTTTTTGCTCAATCTCACGACCTCGAACGGGCGCGTCGTCGAGGCCTTGGGCCGTGCCATCGGCGGCCAGGCCATTGTGCGGATTCGCGACCTCGGCGGCTTGCGCCGGGAATTGGCGGAATCCAACCTCCGCTACAAGACCCTGTTGGAGGAAACAGAGCTGCTGCGTGACTTCGCGGCAGCCGCGCCCTGGCCGATCTGGGCCAAAAGCGCGCAGGGCGACCTCCGCTACGCCAACACCGCCTATGCGAAAGCGACCGAAGCCAACGGTATCGCTGACGCGATCCACCGCAACCTCGAGCTGCTCGAAAGCGACCAGCGCGACGATCTGAGCCGGGCGCTGAACGATAATTCGGCCTTCACCGCGCGGCTGCCGATCGTGGTCGGCGGCGAGCGGCGCGTCTACGACGTGCATGCGCTGAAACTCGGCAGCGGCAGCGCCGGGATTGCGATCGACGCCAGCGAAGCCACGACGCTGCGCGAGCAATTGGTGCGGATGGCGGAGGCGCATCGCCGCACGCTCGATCAATTGTCCTCAGGCGTTGCCGTATTCGACGGCCAGCGGCGGCTTGCCTTCTACAACGATTCGTATCGCCGATTATGGGACCTCGACCGCGCCTTTCTCGACAGCAACCCCGACGATTCCAGCGTGCTCGATCGCCTGCGTGCCGCGCGCAAACTCCCGGAGCAGCCGGATTTCCGGGCATGGAAGGCCAAACTGCATGAGGCCTATCGCGCGGTCGAGCCCGAGAAAGACAGCTGGTATCTGCCCGACGGCCGCGCCTTGAGCGTCGTCACCACGCCAAATCCGGAAGGCGGCGTCACCTATCTGTTCGACGACGTCACCGAAAGCCTCGATCTCGCCCGCCGCTTCGACGGCCTGATCCGGGTGCAGCGCGAGACGCTCGACAATCTCACCGAGGCGGTCGCGGTGTTCGGCAGCAACGGCCGCGCGCAATTGTTCAATCCGGCATTTGCCAAAATGTGGAAGCTGTCGACTGAGGCGCTGCGCGAGCAGCCGCATATCGAGACAGTAGAGGCCTGGTGCAAGCCGCTGTTCGACGACGCCAACATCTGGCGGACGATCCGCGAAGCCATCACGAGGATAGAAAACCGGGTCGAGGTGCCGCTGAAGCTTGAGCGCCGGGACGGCAGCGTGCTCGACTGCATGACCATGCCGCTGCCCGACGGCGCCACCATGCTGACCTTCCAGGACATCACCGATACCGAGAACGTCGAGCGGGCACTGCGCGAGCGCAACGAGGCGCTGGAGACCGCCGACCAGATGAAGGTCGATTTCGTCCACCACGTGTCCTACGAATTGCGCTCGCCGCTCACCACCATCATCGGTTTCGCGCATTTCCTGTCCGACCCCGTCACCGGCCCCCTGATGCCGAAACAGGCCGAATATCTCGGCTACATCACGGCCTCCACCAACGCGCTGCTCGCCATCATCAACAACATCCTCGATCTCGCCACCATCGACGCCGGCGCGATGTCGCTCAATCTCGGCTCGATCGATATCCGCAAGACCATCGAGGCCGCGGCCGAAGGCATCCAGGACCGGCTCGCCACCGACCGCATCCAGCTCAAGGTCGACGTCGATCCCAATATCGGCAGTTTTGTCGGTGACGAACGCCGCGTGGTGCAGGTATTGTATAATCTGTTGGCGAATGCTGTCGGATTTTCGCCTCAGGATGGGACCATCGCATTGAGCGCCAAGCGGACCGAGCACAGCGTTATTTTCACCGTGACCGATTCCGGCCCGGGCATTCCGCCCGACGTCAAGGACAAGGTGTTCGACTGGTTCGAAAGTCATTCCCACGGCTCGCGGCATCGCGGCGCCGGCCTTGGCCTGTCGCTGGTGCGCTCCTTTGTCGAATTGCACGGCGGCAAGGTGCGCGTCGATTCCATCGTCGGCAAGGGCACGACCGTCACCTGCGACTTTCCGATCGATCAGGCCGCCCATCGCAACGCCGCGGAATGACCCCTCCCACGACATTTTCGCTGGCGCTATCGAACGAGACCGCAACCGCGCATTTAATGGCCGATCTCGCGCTTCTGATCGGCCCCGGTGATGTCATCACACTTTCAGGCGACCTCGGCGCCGGCAAGACGGCCGCCGCGCGCGCCCTGATCCGTTATCTCGCCGCCGACGACGCCATCGAGGTTCCAAGCCCGACGTTTACGCTCGTGCAAGCCTACGACCTGCCGCCGTTTCAACTGCTGCATGCGGATCTTTACCGCATCAATGACGCGAGCGAACTGGAGGAGATCGGGCTGTCGCCGCTGCCTGAGGGGACCGTGGCGCTGATCGAATGGCCGGAGCGGGCGCCGGCGGCCTTGCCCTCTGACCGCATCGATATCGCGCTGAGCCATCGTCCGGCGCTGGGCTCGACCGCGCGGGCCGCGGAGATCACAGGCTACGGCAAGGCGGCGGCACAGGTCGCGCGGCTGATGGCGCTGCGGCAATTTCTCGACGGCGCGGGCTATGCCGAGGCAAAACGCCTGCGGATGCCCGGCGATGCGTCGATACGTTCCTATGCGCGGCTCAACCGCGACGGCGGCGTCGTGATCCTGATGAACTTTCCGCGGCGCCCGGATGCACCTGCGATCTATGACGGCAAATCCTATGGCGCCGCGGTGCATCTGGCCGAAGACGTCAAGCCGTTTGTCGCCATCGACAATGGCCTGCGCGGCCGCGGCTTGTCGGCGCCGGCGATCCATCACGGCGACCTCGACGCCGGGTTCCTGATCACCGAGGATTTCGGCAGCGCGGCCTTTGTCGACGGCGATCCACCGGCGCCGATCGCCGAGCGTTACGAAGCGGCAGCCGACGTCTTGGCGGCGCTGCATCGCGAAACCTTGCCCGAAATTCTGCCGCTGGCGCCGCAGATCAGCTACGCCATCCCAACTTTCGACACCGACGCGTTATTGGTCGAAATCGGCCTGATGCTCGAATGGTATCTGCCCGACCGCGGCATCGAGCCGACCAACAATTTGCGCGCCGAATTCGTCATGATGTGGCGCGATCTCCTGGCTAAGCCGGCTGCCGCCGCGAAAACCTGGGTACTGCGGGATTTTCATTCGCCCAATTTAATCTGGCTTGGCGAGCGATCGGACGTTGCA
>DATBYN010000113.1:0-5197 GCA_036513695.1 Bradyrhizobium sp.
ATGATGATGCAGGTGCGGCCGCGCGATCCCCATGGGCCGCAGGCGACGTATCTCGACTGGATGCCGTGGAACCACACCATGGGCGGCAACGCGCTGTTCAATCCGGTGCTCACCGAAGGCGGCACGCTCTATATCGACGATGGCCGGCCGATGCCGGGCATGATCGAGGAGACGCTGCGCAATTTGCGTGAGATATCGCCGACCTATTACGCCAATGTCCCCGCGGGCTACGCCGCGCTTGCGGCCGCGATGGAGAAGGACGACGTGCTGTGCCGCAGCTTCTTTAAAAATCTGGGCCTGATGGCCTATGGCGGCGCGCGGCTGCCGGACGATCTCTATGACCGCATGCAGGCGCTCGCGGTGCGCGCCACCGGCCAGCGCATCGTGTTCTACACAGGTTGGGGCTCGACCGAGACCGCGCCGACCGCGACCGGCACTTATTGGGACACCGAGCGCGTCGGCCTGATCGGATTGCCATTTCCCGGCGTCGAACTGAAGATGGTGCCGTGCGGATCGAAATATGAACTCCGGCTGCGCGGCATCAACGTCACGCCCGGCTATTTCGGCCAGCCTGATCTGACCAAAGCCGCGTTCGATGACGAGGGCTTTTACTGCATCGGCGACGCCGGCGTGTTCGTCGATCCCGACGACCCCGTGCAGGGCATCATCTTCGCCGGCCGCGTGGTCGAGGACTTTAAGCTCACGACCGGCACCTTCGTTCATGTCGGCTCATTGCGCACCGACGCCATCGCAGCCGCCACGCCGGTGGTGCAGGACGCGCTGGTCACCGGGCAGGATCGTCCGTTCGTCGGGCTATTGGCGTGGCCCAATCTCCACGCTTGCCGGCAGATCGTCGGCAATCCCGATGCGAGCTATGAGGATGTCGTAAAGCATCCCGAGGTGCTGTCATGCCTGAAGCGCGGTCTGGAAGCGCATAACAGCTCGAGCGAAGGCGCCAGCAGCCGGCGCGTCGCACGGGCGATGCTGATGATCGAGCCGGCCTCGATCGACGGCAATGAACTCACCGACAACGGCTACATCAACCAGCGCGCCGGCCTCGAGCGCCGCGCCGCCTTGGTGCAACGGCTCTATGCCGAGCAGCCCGGCGACGATGTGATTGTGCTGCAATGAAGGACACGCTCAACCTATCAACGTCGTCCCCGCGAACGCGGGGACCCATACGCCGAGGCCTCTCCATTGGAGTGCGGTATGCAACGACTTCCCTAGAGAACGTCCGCCGGTGGTTATGGGTCCCCGCGTTCGCGGGGACGACGTGAGATTTTCTCTGACCCAACAGGTACGCCGCCATGAATTTCGATTTCTCCGACGAACAAAAGCAGCTCCGCGACGAAGCCCGAAAATTCCTCGCCGAAGAGTGCCCGCCGAAAGCGGTGCGCGTCGTGCTCGACGGCAAGGAGCCGTATGACCGCGACCTCTGGAAGGGCCTCGCCGAGATGGGCTTTCTCGGCGTCGCGATCCCCGAAGCCTTCGGAGGCGCTGGCGCCGGCCATCTCGAGCTGTGCGTGATCGCGGAAGAAATGGGCCGGGCGCTGGCGCCGGTGCCGTTTTCGTCCACGGTTTATCTCGCGGCCGAAGCGATTTTGTTGGCCGGGAGCGATGCGCAAAAGCAGAAATGGCTGCCCAAGATTGCATCGGGCGAAGCGATCGGCACGCTGGCGCTGTTCGAGGGCAAGGGTAACCCGTCGCCAAAATCGATAAAACTCTCGGCCGCCGGTGGCAGCCTCAATGGCGTGAAGAAGCCGGTGCCCGACGGTGCGATCGCCGATTTTGCCGTCGTCGCCGCGCGCACCGGTTCGAGCGGTCGCGACAGCGATATTTCGTTGTTTATTGTCGACCTGAAAGCCGGAGGCGTCGAAGTCAAATCGCTGACCAATGTCGATCCATCGCGAGGACAGGCCGAACTCATCTTCAACAACTGCAAGGCCGAGCCGCTCGGCCCCGCCGGCGAAGGTTTTGGCATCATTTCCCAGGTGCTCGACCGCGCCGCGGTGCTGCTGGCATTCGAACAGGTCGGAGGCGCCGATCGCGCGCTGGAAATGGGCCGCGACTATGCGCTCGATCGCATCGCCTTCGGCCGGCCGATCGGCTCGTTCCAGGCGGTGAAGCATATGCTCGCCGACATGTACGTGTCGGCGACGCTGGCGCGCTCGAATTGTTACTACGGCGCCTGGGCGCTCTCGACCAACGCTTCGGAATTGCCGGAAGCGGCGGCCGCCGCGCGGATCAGCGCGACGCAGGCGTTCCAGCATTGCGCCAAAAACAACATCCAGGTCCATGGCGGCATGGGTTTCACCTGGGAGTTCGACTGCCACATGTACTACCGCCGCGCCAACGCAACCGCGCTGTCGCTCGGCAGTCTCTCTTATTGGGAAGACGCGCTGATCGACCGCATGCGCAAGAAGAACGCGGCGTAAGGAGCGACCATGAACTTCGACGACACCCCGCAGGAAGCCGCGTTCCGCAGCCAGGCAAAAGCCTGGATCGCCGCCAACGCGCCGAAGCAACATGAGGATGAACTGAAAAAATCCTCGCTCGGCCGTACCCAACTGAAGGGCGCCAATATCCTCGAGGTCGCACAAGCCTGGCAGAAGAAAAAGGCCGATTCCGGCTGGGCCTGCTTGCACTGGCCGAAGGAATATGGCGGCCGAGGTGCAACGCCCATCGAACGCGTGATCTGGCAGCAGGAAGAGGGAGCGTTCGGCAAGCTGAGCTCGATGTTCATCATCGGCCACGGCATGTGCGGGCCGACCATGATGGCCTTTGCCGGCGAGGACGAGAAACGCAAATACTTGCCGCCGCTGGCGTCAGGCGAAAAGATCTGGTGCCAGCTGTTTTCCGAGCCCGCCGGTGGTTCCGACGTCGCGGGCCTGCGCACGCGCGCGGAGAAACGCGGCGACGACTGGATCGTCAACGGCCAGAAGATCTGGACCTCAGGGGCACATTATTCGGATTACGGCATCCTCCTCACCCGCACCGATCCCGATGTGCCGAAGCACAAGGGCCTCACCATGTTCTTCCTGGACATGAGGAGCCCGGGCGTCGAGATCAAGCCGATCAAGCAGGCCAACGGCCAGTCCGACTTCAACGAGGTGTATTTTACCGATGTGAAAATTCCGGATGCCCAGCGGCTCGGTGAAGTCAATGACGGCTGGAACGTGTCGCTGACCACGTTGATGAACGAGCGCATGTCGATCGGCGCCGGCGTCGCCACCGGCTTTCCGGAATTGTTCGAGTTCTGCAGCAACCTGATGCTGGAGGATGGGCTGGCGATCGATGATCGCAACGTGCGTTCAAAACTCGCCAATTGGGCGGTGAGGGCGAGTGGGCTAAAATACACCAGCATGCGCGCGATTTCGGCATTGTCGAAGGGCGAGCGTCCGGGGCCGGAGAATTCGATCGGCAAGCTGGTCGCGGGTTCGATGATCCAGGATGTCGCAGCTTATGCGCTCGACTTGCAGGGTGCGGCCGGCGTACTGAGCGGGCCCGAGGATGCGGAGGCCGCCGGAAAATTCCAGGCGATGCTGTTGCGCGCGCCCGGCACCCGCGTCGAAGGCGGCACCGACGAGATCATGCGCAACATCATCGCCGAGCGTGTGCTTGGGCTACCCGGCGACATTCGCGTCGACAAGGACGTGCCGTTCAACGAGATACCGACCAAGGGAAGATAGAGGCCCGCCATGAATTTCGATGACACCCCGCAGGAAGCCGAATTCCGCAGCCTCGCCCGCAAATGGGTCGACGCCAACGCGCCGAAGCAATATGAGGCCGAGTTGTCGAAGGCTTCGCTCGGCCGCATCCGGCTGCAGAAGGAAGAGATCGTCGACGTCGGCAAGGCCTGGCAAAAGAAAAAAGCCGAAGGCGGCTGGGCCTGCCTGCACTGGCCGAAGGAATATGGTGGGCGCGGCGCGACCCCGATCGAGCGCGTGATCTGGCAGCAGGAAGAGGGCGTCTACGGCAAATTGACGCAGCCATTTCAGATCGGTGAGGGCATGTGCGGGCCGACCGTGATGGCCTATGGCTCGGAGCAACACAAACGCCATTATCTGCCAAAGCTCGCCTCCGGCGAACAGATCTGGTGCCAGCTGTTTTCGGAGCCGGCCGGCGGATCCGACGTCGCAGGTCTTCGCACCCGCGCGGAGAAGCAGGGCGACAACTGGGTCATCAACGGCCAGAAAATCTGGACCTCGGGCGCGCATTACTCCGATTACGGCCTCCTGATCACACGCACCGATCCCAATGTGCCCAAGCACAAAGGATTGACCATGTTCTTCCTCGACATGAAGAGCAAAGGCGTCGAGGTGCGGCCGATCAAGCAGGCCAACGGCATGCAGGAATTTAACGAAGTCTATTTCACCGACGTGGTCATTCCGGATCATCAGCGCCTTGGCGCGGTCGGCGACGGCTGGAACGTGTCGCTGACCACATTGATGAACGAGCGGACGTCGATCGGCTCACGGCTTGCGACCGGTTTTCCCGAGATGCTCGAGTTCTGCTCCAATCTGATGACGGACGACGGCCTCGCCATCGACGATCGAGCCACCCGCTCGAAGCTTGCGAACTGGGCGGTGAAGGCGAGCGGGCTGAAATATACCAGTTATCGCGCGATCTCGGCCTTATCCAAGGGCGAGCGGCCGGGACCGGAAAATTCGATCGGCAAATTGGTCGCGGGCTCGATGCTTCAGGATATCGCGATGTATGCGATGGACCTCGAGGGCGCCGCCGGCGTCTTCACGGGTGCTGCGGAGGAAGAGGCGCGCGGACAGTTCCAGCAGATGCTGTTGTCTTCGCCGTCGATGCGGATCGCCGGCGGCACCGACGAAATTCTCCGCAACATCATCGCCGAGCGCGTGCTGGGTCTGCCCGGCGACATTCGCGTCGACAAGGACGTGCCGTTCAACAAGATCCCGACCAAGGGAAGATAGCTCCTACTTTGTAGGGTGGGCTCGGTTTGCGTTGCCCCCCTACGGACCGGTTCCAACAGAGGCGATGATTTGATGGACAGCAAAATCGACACTGCGCCGATCGACGTTCTGGAAGACCTGCTGGGCGAACGCTTCTCCTGCCGCGCGTTCTGGCCCGACCCGGTGCCGCGTTCAACCATCGAACGCATCCTGGCGGCCGCACAAAAGACCGCGTCATGGTGCAACAGCCAGCCGTGGCGGCTTGCGATCGCCTC
>DATBYN010000114.1:0-16841 GCA_036513695.1 Bradyrhizobium sp.
TCCCGCCTGCAGCAGGCCGAGTTCGCCTCCGAAAAACACGGCTATTCGGCGACGCGCCATCAGCGCGAAGTCGGCACCGGCTATTTCGATCTGGTGTCCACCACCATCACCGGCGGCACCTCGTCGACCACCGCGCTGCACGATTCGACCGAAGCCGCGCAGTTCAAGTCGCACGATTCGGAAATCAAAGTTCAGGCAGCTGAATAGAGGAGGAAATCATGACAACTGGCAGCAATTTCTGGGTGATTGGCGGCGAGTTCGGTTCGATGAACTTCCACAAGCTCGTGGAAGGCTCGGCCCAGGTGCAGGGTCCGTTCAAGACCCGCAAGGAGGCCGAGGACGCCTGGCGCGTCGTCTCGGAAGAGAACCGGCACAAGGCTGGCGTGCGCTTCTCCATCGTGGAAGAGCCCTCGCGCGTTCCGGCCTGATCAATAAGAAGACGTCCAAGGACGAAGGCGGTCCCATCCGGTTACCCGGGTGGGGCCGCTTTTGTCTTCCCCCTCTCGCTTGCGCCACTTTCTTCCCCCTCGCCCCGCCCTTGCGGGGAGAGGCATAGGCGGCCTTTGGCCGCCGTTCTTGATAGAAGAACGCCGATGCGAAGCATCGGCTATGGTGAGGGGCTGTCACCCCGTCGGGACTTCGAGTTGTGGTCCGCGCCGTGCCTTGCCCCTCACCCGAAATTCGCTACCGCGAATTTCGACCTCTCCCCGCAAAAGAGCGGGGCGAGGCAACAAACCAAAGGCGTAAGCCATTGGGAACAAACAGCCTTTGCGCGCGGCACGGTTACTGATAGGTTAAGACCGTCAAATGCCCTCAAGCACAAAGGCCGCCGCGGGATGTCAGACGCGCAAAATACCGGGAGTAATGCCGTCAGCGATACGCGCCCCGTCCGCCTGCGCGACGCGCTGCGCCAGGCGCGGATCGAGGCAGCCGACCGCACCGGCGTCGTCGTCGATTTGCGTGATGCGGAAGTGGCGCGGCTGGAAATTCTCAACGAGGCGCTGGATCCGCTGTTCGCGCAAGTCCCGGAGCAGGTCGACCTGTTCGATCGCGGCATCAGCCAGGGCGATACGCCGCGGCTGTGGATCGATGTGGTCGCCCATATCCTGATGGGGCGCGACAAGCGCATCTATCGCTTCGTGCAGGATACCCGCTTCGGCCGCATCGTGATCGCCGAGTCTCATGACGTCGCCGCGATGGTCGACGCCGTCACCGATTACGTCGCCCGCCGCATGATCGAGCGCGAGCACGCGCTGGTCGCAACGCCCGCGCCGGCGCCGGTCGTGATCGCAAAGCGGCGCCGCAGCGGCTTCTGGACGTTTTTACTCGGCTTCATTCTCGGTGCGCTCGCTTTGTTCGGCTTCGCGCTGTTCGCGAGCTTGCGCAATCTCTAGAGCCTCGGGGCTCTAGATTCTTGATTTGACGCGTTTTCCTGACGCGAACCGGTTTTCACTTCGCTTGAAAACGCTCTAGATCAACCGCGTCTGCTGCAATTGCTGCACGTGCAGCTTCTCGTCCACGCCGCGGATGATCTGTTCGCAGCGCCATGCGCCGCCGTCGCGCTCGATCGAAAACAGATTATAAGCCGCCGCCGGATATCGCCCGTGCGCAAGGGCAGAAGCCGAAGGCACGCCGATCGCGGGAATCGCCCCGTTCGGCCCTTCGATCCATATCGTTGAATGAACGTGATCATGGCCGTGCAGGATCAATTCCACGCCATATTGCCGCAACAGCGCGCGCAGTTTCGGCGAATCGGTCAGCCGCTTGACGCGCGAGTTCGAACGCAGCGGGTGATGGATCAACAGCACGCGAAACGCCTGTTCGGCCGATAGCTGCGCCAGCACGCGCTCAAGCGCATCCAGTTGTGCGCGCCCGAGCCGTCCCGTCGCCATCAGCGGCGCCGTCGGCACCGCCGAGGATACACTGATCAGCGCCAGCGGGCCGCGCCGGCGCAGATACGGAAATGGGGCGCCTGCACGGGGTGCATCGTCGCCATCGAGATAATGTCGCAAAACATCTGCAAAACGATGCTGCGTAACACGGACATAGGCATCGTGATTGCCCGGGATCACGGTGACGCGGTCGGGGGCGCCGACGCTCTCGAGCCAGGCCCGCGCCGGCGCAAATTCCGCTTCCAGCGCGAGATTGACAAGATCGCCGGTGACCGCGATGTGGTCTGGGTCTTGCGCCTGCATGTCCGACACCAGCGCATCCAGCACCTCGCGCCGATGGTATTTGTGGCGATTGCGCGTCCAGTTCAGATAGCCGAGCGCGCGTTTGCCCGCGAGATCGCGAAGTTTTGGCGTCGGCAGCGGCGGAAGGTGCGGATCGGACAGGTGCGCCAGCGTGAAGGTCGCCATCAGATGCATCCGCTGCTGTTGCCCGTGCGGGTAAGGCGCTGCACGACCATCTCATGATACCCTGTGAATGCTTCGCATGTAATGGCAAGCTCGCCGCCGCGAGGCAAGGATCAATCGGCATGTGCGCGTATTGGAGATTGTGGCGGCGATGAACCTGCAATCCTTACGAAAAAGGCTTGAGCCGCAGTTGCGGCGGGTCTTTCATCTCTACTGGCGCTTTGCCCGCGGCATGACGCTCGGCGTCCGCGCCGTGGTTTTGGACCGCGATAATCGGGTGTTTCTGGTCAGGCACAGCTACGTCTCCGGCTGGTACTTGCCGGGCGGCGGCGTCGAAGTCGGCGAAAGTTTGCGCGAGGCGCTGCGGCGCGAGCTGGTGGAGGAGGGGCGGATCGAACTCGCAGGCGAACCGGTGCTGCACGGCCTGTTCTTCAACAGCCACGTGTCCATCCGGGACCACGTCGCGGTTTATATCGTCAGGCAATTCAGGCAGGACCGCCTTCCCGAGCCGAACCGCGAGATCGTGGCCTGCGGGTTTTTCGAGGCGGATGCGCTTCCGGCCGGGACCACCCGCGGCACACGGCTGCGGCTATCGGAAGTGCTCGAAGGCAAGCCGCCGATCGCGACATGGCGTTAGGAAGATGTGGCGCTAGGAAGATGTGGGGTTAGGAAGATTTGGCGTTCGCAAGATGTGGCGCTGGGACCTTGCGGGCTTGCCCGGATTTCGCGACAAGCCTGTAAGCGCGCGCACCTCCGCCCGGACCATGCGATGCCATATTTGAAAGCTGCCTGCGGCTTCCTGTGTTTTCTGATCCTGGCCAGCAATATCTGGTCGATGTCGCGCTGGAACGAGGCGCGCGGCGTTTACGACGACGTCTGCTATTTGCGGCAGGCGCATCTGTTCAAGAAATTCGGGTTCAGTGGCCTCGATACCAACCTCGCCCGGGATGACGACCACTATCTGTCGCTAAAGCTGAAGGAGATCGGCTTTCCAGGGTGGGCCGATGTGACAAAAGCGCCTTGCCACACCCCGATGCCGGCGACGAACAAGCTGGTGCTGCAATATCCGCCCGGCACCGGCTTTATGCTGGCGCTGTTTCCGGAAGGTTTTCAGGTGATCCCGCTTTATGTATCGGCAACCGTCATCGTGTTCGGCTTTGCCTTGCTCGGAATTTTTTACGCGCGCTCCACCGTTTCCATTTTATCGGCCGCTGCCTTCGGATGCCTCGCGATCTATCTGATGATCAATCCGGCCAAGGCCAGCTATTCGGTAGCGCCAACCATGGTGATATGCGCGCTGGCAGGCCTGCTCACCGCAAAGCTTTTCCTTGTCGAAAAGCGGTGGCATCGCCCTGTGTTTGCAGGCCTTGTTGGTCTCCTGATCGGTCTTTCCGTGAATTTCCGGTTGCCGAACTTGTTTCTCGCATCCGGATATCTCGTCTTCTTCCTGGTCTCATTTTTGGGGTCCCGGAAAATCGAGGCCGCACTGCAGGGCGCGTCATTCGGCACGGCGTTTTTGGTCGGCATGGCGCCGACGCTAGTTGCTAACGCGATCAATGCCGACAGCCCGTTCTCCACCACTTACGGAGGTGTCGATGTGACGCCGCCCGAGTTCGGCCTCAGCGTCATCTTAAGTTACGTCGCCGACATGCAATTCGTCTGGCTCGTGCTGGCGGGGGCGTGGACAGCCCTGACGTTGCGCTGGCACCGCGGCAACGGCACACGGCAAATCGCCCTGGTCACGGCGGCCAATCTTCTGGTGAATTTGGCGTTCTTCCTGAGCCACCCCCTGTTCACCCCATATTATACGGTTCCCATCGCGATGCTGTCGCTGTGGAGTTTGCTGTTTGCCTCGGTGCTGCAGCCGGCGGAAGCGGTGGACGAGGAGTTTCTCGGGCAGGCGGCAAAAGCCTGATCATGTTATGGGAGGGTGAACAGGGCTTGGTCGGGCAGATATCTCAGCAATGACACCATCATCCCAGCGGATTGCCGTTCTGGTGCCGTGCTTCAACGAGGAAGCCGCGGTCGCAACCGTCGTGGCCGATTTCCGAAAAAGTCTGCCCTCGGCCGAGATATTCGTTTACGACAACAACTCCTCCGATCGCACCATTGCGGTCGCGCGCGAAGCCGGCGCACAGGTGCGCAGCGAACGCCGCCAGGGCAAGGGTCACGTGGTGCGGCGAATGTTCGCCGATATCGACGCCGACATCTATGTACTGGTTGATGGCGATGCGACCTACGATGCCGCCAGCGCGCCGCGGATGATCGAGGCGCTGCTATCGGACCATCTCGACATGGTGGTCGGCTTGCGCATCGATCAAGCTGCTGCCGCCTATCGGCCCGGCCACCGCACTGGCAACCTCATGCTGACCAGTTTTCTCGCCTCGGTATTCGGCCGGGAGTTCAAGGATATTTTGTCCGGCTATCGCGTGTTCTCGCGGCGTTTTGTAAAATCCTTTCCAGTGCTGTCGGATGGTTTCGAGATCGAAACCGAGCTGAGCGTCCACGCGCTCGAGCTGGCGCTGCCGGTCGCCGAGATCGAAACGCCATACTACGCGAGGCCGGAAGGATCCTTCAGCAAGCTGAATACCTGGCGCGACGGCTTTCGCATCCTCGGAACGATCTTGAAACTTTACCGGTCGGAACGGCCGCTGCGATTTTTCACGGCAATCGGCATTTTCCTGGCGCTGGTGTCGATCGGCCTCGCGATCCCCGTCGTTGTCACCTTTCTCGAAGAAGGCATCGTTCCGCGCCTGCCGACCGCGGTGCTGTCGATGGGCCTGATCATCTTGGCGATGCTGTCGGTATCGTCCGGGCTGGTGCTCGATACCGTGACGCGCGGGCGCCGCGAGATGAAGCTGTTGGCTTATTTGTCTCAGGGCCTCGTCGGCAAGAGCTGATACGGCTCGAAATCCGACCCGACCGGGACGATGGACCGCGCCTCCGCCAGATGCTATCTCGCGCCTGACCATGAGCGATCTCTCTCTGACAATATTGCCGGAAACCGCTGTTGACGCACAGGCGATCGAGCGGCTGCACGCGCGCACGTTCGGCCCCGGCCGTTTCGTGCTGAGCGCGTACCGGCTTCGCGAGCATGTCGATCATGTGCTCGAGCTTTCGTTCACCGCCTGGATCGGCACGCTGCTGGTGGGCTCGGTGCGCCAACTGCCGGTTTGCATCGGCGACACCAAGGCGTTGCTGCTGGGGCCGTTGACGGTCGAGCCGCCGTTTCGCGGCCGCGGCGTCGGCCGCGCGTTATTGGATCGCGCGCTCAAGGACGCCAAGTCAAAGGGGCATCGCCTGGTGCTGCTGGTCGGCGATGAAGCCTATTACAGCCGCGTCGGCTTCAAGGCCGTTCCGAAGGGACGGGCAAGCATGCCGGGACCGGTCGACTACAACCGTCTCTTGGTGGCGGAGCTGGTCGACGGCGCGTTCACGGATGTTTCGGGCGCGATCCACCCGGACTGGAGCATGGCGCGCTAACCAAAGCGTTTTCAAGCGAAAGCCTGCCCTGGACGTGATCCGGGGTGGGTACTGGTTCGCGTAAAGAAAACGCGTCAAACAAAAAACGCGATCAGCGCCCTTCGCGCAACCAGGTGGCGGCGAACGCGCCGAGCAGCAGCAACAGACCGATCAGGCCGGCGAACAGCGGCAGCACGCCGACGCCTTTGACGACGCTGGCGTCGCGCATCTTCACGCCCATCCAGCCGTCGCCGCGAAACACGCTGGCTGCGCGCACCGGTACGATGCGCGGAAGGTCGATGCTCGACCCGTCCACGACCCGCCTGGCGTCACCGCCGGTGGCCTGGGCCAGCGGTTTCAGCAGGTCGGTCGTCGAGGTGACTTCAGAAAACTCTTTCGGATTGGTCGGGCCGACATTGATCAGGGCTTTCAGCGTGCCATCGGTCGCCTGCCACAGGCCGAGCTCGTTGGCGGGGATGGTCGAAGTCCATGTCCCCGGCTCGCTGGCGTTCAACGTCAGTTCGCGCGTGGCGCCACTCGGCGAAGTTACTGTCACCGGCGCGACGCTGTCCGCCATGGTCTGACGCTGCACCACGAGATCGTGGCCGCGGACCTGCAGCCGCAGCGCTTCTTCGTCCAGATCGGGCTGCTTCATCAGCCAGTGCGACATCCGCCGCAACAGGTCGAGATGCGGTCCGCCGCCCTCATAGCCGCGCGCCCACAACCAGATATGGTCGGACAACAGCAACGCAACCCGGCCCTCGCCAAATCGCGACAATAGCAACAGCGGCTTGCCATCGGCGCCGGTCATGACCGGAGCGGTCGTCGCGTTGCGCGTCTCGACGGTGCGGAAGAACCGGCTCCAGTGCGGCGGCTCGGTGGCGGAGCCATCGAGCCCGCGCGTCACCGGATGGCGTTTGCCGGCGTCGCTCAAATGCGCGTAATACGGTTTTTCGGTGACACCTACGGGTTCTGCCGGCAGCACCGAATCGAGCGGCGTGCGCCAGATGCTGGTGCTCGAGGCGTAGTCCGGACCCGCCGACACCAGCACCGCGCCACCGGAGCGCACATAGCGCGCGATATTGTCGAAATAGGCGATCGGCAGCACGCCTTGTCGCGCGTAACGGTCGAAGATGATCAATTGGAATTCGTTGATCTTCTGCTGAAACAATTCGCGGGTCGGAAACGCGATCAGCGACAATTCGTTGATCGGCGTGCCATCCTGCTTTTCCGGCGGGCGCAAGATCGTAAAGTGCACGAGATCGACGCTGGCGTCGGATTTCAGAAGATTGCGCCAGGTGCGCTCGCCGGAATGCGGCTCGCCGGAAACCAGCAGTACCCGCAACTTGTCGCGCACGCCGTCGATCGCGACCACCGCGCGGTTGTTGACCAGCGTCAGTTCATTTTCCAGCGGAGACGCCTCGATCTCGACGATGTTCGGGCCGGCATGCTTGATCTCGATGTCTACATTGACGGTCTGGCCGCTTTGCAAGGTGCGTTCGCTGATGACTTCGCCGTCGCGCCGCACCACGACCCTGGCGCGCTCGCCGCTGACGCCCTGATCGTCCAATCGATAGGTGATGGTCTGGGTCTGGCCGACAATGCCGAACCGGGGTGCTGCGGAGATTGCAATACGCCGGTCGCGCTCGTCCTTGCGTCCGGTGATAAGTGCGTGCACCGGGGCCTGGAAGCCGAGCGCCGTGACGTTGGCCGGGATATCATGCACCCGCCCGTCGGTGATCAGGAAAGCGCCGGCGACGCGATCGACCGGGACGTCCGACAACGCCGAGGACAGCGCGCCGAACAGTTTCGTGCCATCGGTTTCGCCGTCGGCTTGGCCTGCCTCGACCACCCGCACCTCGAGCCCTGCGATCTTCTTGAGGCTGTCGACCAGCGCTTGCTTCGCCTTCTCGGTCTCGGCGTTGCGCTCACCGAAATTCTGGCTCGGGCTCTTGTCGATCACGACCGCGGCCACCGACGACAGCGGCTCGCGGTCCTCGCGGGTAAAAGACGGGTTGGCCAGCGCCAGCACGATCAGCGCCAATGCCGTCACCCGCACCGCGGCACCTCGGGCGCGGCCGAGCAACAGCAACCCCGCGATTACGATGATGGCGGCGATCGCGATCCAAAGCACGATCGAGGGAACCAGCGGGGTGAACGCGATGCCGTACTGCATGTCGCGCTCCTATTGTCCCAGCCGCTCGATGAGCGCCGGGGCGTGCACCTGATCGGCCTTGTAGTTTCCGGTCAGCGTATACATCACGATGTTGACACCGGAGCGGAACGCGAATTCGCGCTGCCGTGGCTCGCCCGGCGTCAGCGGCAGCATCGGCTGGCCGTCCGGTCGGATCGCCCACGCGCCGGCAAGGTCGTTGGAAGTGATGATGATGGGCGAGACGCCGTCGCCGCCCTTGGCCGGCCGCGACGCATCCTCGTCATCCTCGCCGCGCGGCAATGCCTCGACCCAGGTCTGGCCGGTGTTGAAGCGGCCGGGAAAATCGCGCAGCAGATAGAACGTCTTGGTGAGCACATGTTCGCGCGGCACCGGTTCAAGCTCGGGAACATCGAGCGAGGAAAGAATATCGCGCAACGTCTGCATTCCCGGCGTCTGCGCAGCGCCGCCTTCTCCCGGTGGCGCCTCGACGGCATCGCGGGTATCGAACAGCACGGTGCCGCCCTGCTTCATATAGGCGTCGATCCGGTTGATGGCGTCCTGCGGCGGCTTCGGCGCGCCCGGCACGACCGGCCAGTAGATCAGCGGGAAGAAAGCCAATTCGTCATGCGCGGGATCGACGCCGACGGGGTCGCCGGCTTCCAGCGCCGTGCGCTGGGCAAGAAACAAGGTCAGTCCGGACAAGCCCGCCTTGACGATGGAATCAACGTCGGCATTGCCGGTGACGACATAAGCCAGCCTTGTTTGCGACACGGCCTTCATGGCGAAATCGTCATCGCTGTCGGCGCGTAGCGGTGACGGCAGCGCCAGCATCGCGGACATCGCAACTACCAGCGCCAATGCGGCCGATACCGTGCGCCGCCGCAACAGCCCGGCGATCCCGGCGCCGAGCACTGCGACGACGATCGCGTCGAGCAGGAACAGAATGAGCGAGGCCGACAGCAGGATGCCGCGCAGGTCGCGCGGTTCGGCATTGGTGTAGCTGGCGTGCTGCGCCCGCAGGCTCAAAGTGTCGAGCGGTGCGATACGATCGGCGGCTGCCAGCGTATTGACCGCGAGCGGACCGTCGGCCGGGCCGTAGAATCCGGGCGGATGGTCGGAGGTCGCCCGATCCCGGAAGTCCGCGGACATCGGCTTCGCGGTCGAGGGCGGCGGTCCGAACGCGCCGAAACCATCAAGCGTGCGCAGCGGCGCCACCGTTTCGGTACCGGTTTCGCCGGCGACGCCCGCGCCGGGGTTGGACGTGTAACCGGACAGGTCGACGAGCCGCCGCAGCATTTCGACGAAGGTTCCGGACATCGGCAAATCAGACCAGCGCATGTCGGCTGAGACATGGAACAGGCTCACCATACCCTTGCCGCGGCGCTCGCCGGTTACCAGGGGCGTGCCATCCTCCAATGAGGCCCAGCTCTTGGTCGCCAGCACCGCATCCGGTTCGGCCAGCACTTGCCTGCTGACGGTGATGTCCTTTGGCACCGGAAGACCGGCGAACGGTCCCTCCGCCGTGAAAGAAGCGAGGTGCTGCGGCTTCTCCCAAGTGAGGCTGCCGCCAAGCGTGCGGCCGCCGCGGCGGAGTTTTACCGGCACCAGATCGTCGTCGGCCTGCGCCAGGCGGGGGCCGGCAAAACGCACCAGCACGCCGCCTTGCTCGATCCATGCGTTGAGGCGTTCGCGAATTTCGGGCGACAGCGTGCCGACATCGGCCAGCACCATCATCGGCAGTTTCTGGTCGAGAAACTGCGTGATCGCCTGTTGCGGCGCGCCGCGATCCCCTAGCCGTACATCGGCGAATGGCGCCAGTGCCCGGGTCAAATAGAATGCCGGCGCCAGCAGAGGCTGCGCGGTATCGCTGCTCGATCCGCTGACGATGCCGATGGCGCGGCGGCGCCAGCGTTTGTCGAGCAGTTGGACCGCGCCGGCGGATCGTTCGCCCGCGATCTCAAGCCTTGCGATGTCGTTGCGCAACTCGACCGGAAGATCGAACGCGGCTTCGGTCTCGCGGTCGTTCGGCGCAAATGTGTAGCGGGCCTCGCCGATCGGCGAACCCTTTTGGTCGATCGCGCGCACGATCCCCGCAGCGATGCCGCCATCGGCGCGCAGCACCTTCACCGTCATCTTCGCCGCGGCGTTTTCGGCTGCGGCCAGCGCCAGCGGCGCGGGCGTGCCGCCGTCAAAAACCGTCAACGCGCGATCCCCGATGGTTTTGCTCAAGCCCTCGAGGAACTCCGGTCCGCGTCCGGTGTCGACGCCGTCCGACAGCCAGGCGATCTCGCAATCGCCCGTCGCCTTCAGGAAACGCTCGATGGCGGGCAGGGTCTCGACCCGCTCGATCGAATAGGGCTTTGGCGAAAGCTGGCGCAACGCCACCCGCGCGGTGCCGCTTGGCATCAGGGTGATGTCACGCGCAGGTTCCGACAGTGGGACCAGCGCAACGCCGCGCCGGTCATTGTCGGCATTCGCTATCAATTCGTCCGCGGCCTTCATCCTGGCCTCCCAGCTCGAGGCCGCGCTCCAACCGTCGTCGACGAGGATCACAAGCGGCGCGCGCGAGCCGGCGAGGCCGGTCTGCGGATTCCAGATCGGGCCTGCGGCAGCTATAATGACGAGCGCGGCCGCCAACAGGCGCAGCAGGGTCAGCCACCACGGCGTGCGCGAGGGGGTTTCCTCTTTCGGCGCGATGTCGAACAATAGCCGCGTCGGCGGGAATTCGATCCGGCGCGGCCGCGGCGGCATCACCCGCAACAGCCACCACAGCACCGGCAGACTCAGAAGGCCCAAGAGCAGAAATGGTTCAGCGAAGGAGAGCGGGAGGCCTGCGATCATGCGCTTCGTCCCACTTTGACGGTTGAGGTGCGCACGCTACCCTTGGCCACCATCATGCCCGAGTGCAGGAACAGCAGCAATTCGGCGGCCGAGCGGCTCGTGGTATGGGTCGAAAACAGCCAGTCGAGCTTGTTGGTCTCGCTTCGGATCTGGTCGCGGTGCAGCGCCACGCGCGCGACATAGTCGCCGGCCCATTTTTCCGCGCGGCCCGCGGTGATGATTTCGCCGCCTTCCGGTTCGACGAACTCGATACGACCGGAATAGGGAAAATCTTCCTCGGCGGGATCGACGATCTGGACCAGCGTGCCGTGCGCGCCGGATGCCGACAATCCGGCGAGCATGGTCCTGATCTCGGCGATCGGCGACCAGAAATCCGACAGCACCACGATCTCGGCCAGTGCCGAGGGCACAAAAGACGGCGGCAGGCTCAGACGGACGGCATCGTCATGCAGCATCGCCTGCGCCATCTTGTCGATCACGCTGCGGCTCGCGGTCGGCGTCATCAGGCCGGGGATGCCGACGCGCTCGCCGCCGGCGACCAAGAGTTCGGCGAGCGCGAATGTCACGATCAGGCCGCGTTCCAATTTGCTGTCGCGCGATTGTTTCGATGCGAAGGCCATCGACGGCGAACGGTCAGGCCACAGCCATACCGTGTGCGCGGCCTCCCATTCCTGCTCGCGGACATAAAGATGATCGTCGCGCGCCGAGCGCCGCCAGTCGACATTCTGCGACGGCTCGCCCGAAACGAAGCGGCGGTACTGCCAGAAACTTTCGCCGGCGCCCGCACGCCGCCGTCCATGCAAACCATGGATCACGTTGGCGGCGATACGGCGAGCCTCGAGCACAAGACGGGGCAGGGTCGCGGCGAGCGTACGGCTTTCGCCATCGGCACGTCGGATTGCGGTGATCTCCTTGCCTAAGTGCTTGTTCTCTGCGGCCATCAACCAATCCGCGTTTTCAACTGTTTGATCACGTCGGGAATGGTGCGGCCTTCGGCGCGGGCGGAGAACGTCAGCGCCATGCGATGCTTGAGGATGGGTTCGGCAAGGTCGAGCACGTCGTCGATCGAAGGCGCCAGACGGCCGTCGAGCAAGGCGCGGGCACGAACTGCAAGCATCAGCGACTGACTGGCGCGGGGACCGGGTCCCCAGGCGATCAGCTTGCCGGCCTCGCCGCCTTCGGGGCCGGGACGTGCCGAGCGTACCAGCGAAAGGATTGCTTCCACCACAGAATCCCCAACCGGCAGCCGCCGCACCAGCCGTTGCGCCGTGATAAGAATGTCGGCGTTCATCGCGGCCTTGGCCAGCGTCTCTTCAGCGCCGGTGGTTTCAAACAGGATGCGCCGCTCGGCGTCGCGATCCGGATAGTCGACGTCGATCTCCATCAGGAAGCGATCGAGCTGCGCCTCCGGCAGCGGGTAGGTGCCTTCCTGCTCCAACGGATTTTGCGTCGCCAGCACGTGAAACGGCTTGGGCAGATCGTGGCGCGCGCCTGCAACTGTGATGTGCTGTTCCTGCATGGCTTGCAGCAGCGCCGACTGGGTGCGCGGGCTGGCGCGGTTGATTTCGTCCGCCATCAAAAGCTGCGCGAACACCGGTCCCGAGATGAAGCGGAACGACCGCTTTCCGGTATTGCTCTCGTCCAGCACCTCGGACCCCAGAATATCCGATGGCATCAGGTCCGGCGTGAACTGGATGCGCTTGGCATCGAGCCCGAGCGTAACGCCCAAGGTTTCGACCAGTTTGGTCTTGGCCAGACCAGGCACGCCGATCAGAAGCGCGTGGCCGCCGCACAGGATCGTCACCAGGGTGTTCTCAACCACCCGGTCCTGGCCGAAGATCACGGTTGAGATCGCATCTTTCGCGGCGCGGATCTGACCGGCAACCTGTTCGGCGGAACGGACGATCACGTCCTCGAGTTTTTCGACACTATCTGCGCCAGCCATTTGCTCTCCTTAACCAGCAGTTCATTTAAGCAGCGTGCTTGCAGTTCCAATCTCTTGTTCGAAACGCCACCGATTGCGTCGTCATCCCACAAAGCCCATGCTAAACCTATGCGAAGGCCACGCATTCGTTGAATTAAACTATCCCCACATTATCGGCATTTCAGGGTATTAACGGCATCACGATGTGGCGACTTCAGCCGTGTTTCTACGGACGGAACCCGCCAAAGAAGCGCATCGCGACACTTGCGTCAGCAAATACCTGCACCAATCGTGCCAATTCGAGGCGGTAAGACTCCGGGCAAACAATGGCGAAGCAAGGGCAGACCGCGAATCAGGGACTCGAAGGACTGACGGCTGCCGCCAGCGACGCGGCGGGCAAAAGTGCGGCCGGAAAAGGCTTGCCCCCGGTGCATCTGTGGAATCCGCCGTTCTGCGGCGATCTCGATATGCGAATCGCTCATGATGGCACTTGGTTTTACATGGGGACGCCAATCGGGCGGCCCGCGCTGGTGCGGCTGTTTTCGACGATCCTCAAGCGCGAGCAGGGCAAGCACTTTCTCGTGACGCCGGTGGAAAAGGTCGGCATCCGCGTCGACGATGCGCCGTTTCTTGCGGTCGAGATGCTCAAAGACAACAATAAAGGCCGCCGGCTGTTGCGCTTCCGAACCAATGTCGACGACTGGGTGGATTGCGATGCCGCGCACCGCCTGCGCTTTGAGGCTGCCGCCGACGGTGGGCTGACGCCCTATCTTCACGTCCGCGCTGATCTCTGGGCCAAAGTCACCCGCGCACTCTATTACGATCTGGTTGACCTCGGCGAGGAGCGAGTGGTCGATGGCAGGCCGATGTTCGGAGTAGAATCGGGTGGCGAGTTTTTTGCGATGGCGGATGCGGAAGAGGTGAGGGCCGCGCTTTGAACGAGCCGATGCTGAGAACCGATCCCGCTGCGATCAGCTCGGCGGAGTTTTTCGATCGGGCCCGCGCGCGCTTGCGCTTCGACGTGCCGGCGGGCCTCGTCGATTCCACTATCATTCCGAAGAGTGGCGATCACGGTACCGATCGCATGCTGGAAATCGTAGCGCGCGAACAACCGGTCCGGCCCGCTGCGGTGTTGATCCCCGTCGTGGACCATCCGGAGCCGACCGTGCTGCTGACGCAGCGCGCCGCGCACCTGAATGAACATGCGGGACAGATTTCGTTTCCCGGCGGCAAGATCGACGCGACCGACGCTTCCCCGCTCGACGCTGCGCTGCGCGAGGCCGAGGAAGAGATCGGGCTGAAGCGGGATTTCATCGATCCGGTCGGCTATCTCGATCTGTACGCCACCGGTTTCGGATTTCGCATCCTGCCGACGGTGGCGCGGGTGAGGCCCGGCTTTACGCTCACCATCAACCATTCCGAAGTCGACGACGCTTTCGAGGTGCCGCTTTCGTTCTTGATGAATCCCGCGAACCATCAGGTTCACAGCAAGGAGTTCCGCGGCATGGAGCGCTTCTACTACGCGATGCCGTTCGCGGAGCGCTATATCTGGGGCGCGACCGCCGGCATCCTGCGCGTGCTGTATGAGCGGATCTACCTGCCATGATCCGTCCGGCCTTCACGGAGATCGGAATTTTCCTGATCCCGTTTGCGGTCTATGCACTTTTCCTGTTCGCGACGCGGTCCGGACTTTTGGTGCAGACCTCATGGCCGTTGTATATCATCGCCAGGCTGGCGCTCGGGTCGCTGCTGCTGGTGATCGTCAGCTTCATCCTGCTCGCGCATTTTTCCGGTGGGGCGCCGCATTCGACCTATGTCCCCGCGCATATCGAGGACGGCAAATTCGTTCCCGGAGTTGAAAAATGAGCGAGACGCGCGTGCTCGACGACGCGCCCTGGCTCAAATCCGGTCCAGCCGCCCGCGTGCTCGGGCTTTTGAACGGCGATGGCGAAGAGGCGCGCGTGATCGGCGGTGCGGTCCGCAATGCGCTGTTGAAAATTCCGCTCGGCGATATCGACATCGCAACTACCGCGCTGCCCGATGAAGTGGTCCGCCGCGCCAAGGCGGCCGGCATCAAGACCGTGCCGACCGGCATCGACCACGGCACCGTGACGCTGGTGGTCGAGGCGCAGCCGTTCGAGGTCACGACCTTGCGCGAGGATACCGAGACCTTCGGCCGCAAGGCCAAGGTCGCGTTCGGCCGCAACTGGGTCAGAGATGCCGAGCGGCGCGACTTCACCATCAACGGCCTGTCGGTCGACGCCGATGGCGTGGTGCACGATCACGTCGGCGGGTTAGAGGATATCGCGGCAAGGCGCGTGCGCTTCATCGGCGATCCGAACAGCCGTATCGCCGAAGACTATCTGCGCGTCCTCCGCTTCTTCCGCATTCACGCCAGCTATGGCGCGGGCGAGCCCGATCGCGCCGGCTACCTCGCCTGCGTCGCCGCGCGCGCCGGCCTTGCGACGCTGTCGGCGGAACGGGTGCGCATGGAAATGCTGAAGCTCGTGGTCGCCGAGGGTGCGGCCGGCGCGATCGTTGCGATGGCAGATGGTGGTTTGCTGCAGGCCATTTTGGGCGGCGTCACGTATGCCGGGCCGTTCTTGGCGATGATGGCGGCCGAGCGTGTGCTGGGGCTGCCGCCGGATCCGATGCGCCGGCTCGGCGCGCTGGCGGTCGCGGTCACCGAGGACGCCAAGCGCGTCGCGACGCGACTGCGGCTCAGCAATGCCGAGACCAAGGCGCTGGATTCGATGGGGCATCGCTGGTGGCGGCTTGGCGCCATGGACGAGGCCCGCGCGCGGCGACTGCTCTACCGGCTCGGCGAGGAGCGCTATCGCGACCGGCTGCTGCTGGCCTGGGCGCGGGCGGGTGGGGATACCGATTCCGCGCGCTGGCGCGAATTCGCCACCCTGCCGGAGCGCTGGAGCGCGCCGAAGTTTCCGCTGAAGGCGGCCGATTTCATCGCGCGCGGAATTGCCGAGGGACCCGCGCTGGGCCACGTGCTGACGCTCGCCGAGGACGCCTGGCTCGCGGCGGATTTTCCGCTCGACCAAGCCGCGCTCAAGACCATCGCCGACCGGGCCGCAGCCCGTTTCACCCGCGACCACAGGCTGTGAGCATCTTTTCCGGCTTTGCCGACATCTCGCTGGCGCAACTCCTGCTGGTTGCCGGCGTCGCGTTGTTCGCAGCCGTTATCGGCGGCCTCGCCGGCTACGGCACCGGCGCGCTGATGCCGCTGGTGCTGGTGCCGCTGCTCGGCGCCGAACCGGTGGTGCCGATCATCGCCATATCGGCCGTATTCACCAACCTCGGCCGCAGCGCCGCCTATCTGCGCCATGCCGACCGCCGCCGCGCGCTGATCGTGATCCTGGCTGCCGCATTGACGACTGCGCTCGGCGCTTACGGTTATACGCGACTGACCAATGCCGGCGCGGCGCTGGTGATCGGCGGCATGCTGATGACGAGCGTGCCGCTGCGCCGGCTGCTCCGCCGCCACGACGTCAAGATCGGTGATACGGGGCTGGCCGCCGGCGCGGTCGGCTACGGCGTCGTGGTCGGCGGCACCTCGGGCTCCGGGGTAATCCTGCTGTCGCTGTTGATGGCGGCGGGTCTCGAGGGCGCGGCCGTGATCGCCACCGACGCCGTGATCTCGGTCGTCACCTCCGTGATAAAAATCTCGGTATTTGGCCTCGCCGGTGTAGTCACCGCCCAGGTGCTGGCGTTCGCGCTCCTGATCGGCGCGATCGCGATCCCCGGCGCGTTCCTGGCCAAAGCCTTTGTCGAACGTTTGCCGGTGCATATTCACACCGCGATCCTCGACGTCGCAGTGATCACAGGCGGGCTGGTGATGATTTCAGCCGCGGTGCGGCAGCTCGTTTGACCCGTCGTCATCCAGCAATGACGGGCTATTCTACGGCCACTTCACTTCCGGTGGCATCGAGGACAATATTGAATCAACATTGCCGCCGGTCTTCAACCCGAAGATGGTGCCGCGGTCATAAAGCAGGTTGAATTCGACGTAACGTCCGCGCCGGATCAATTGTTCTTCGCGATCGGCCGCGGTCCACGCCGAACCGAAATTGCGCCGGACCAGTTCGGG
>DATBYN010000115.1:0-7304 GCA_036513695.1 Bradyrhizobium sp.
GTTAAACACACGGCCAGCCGCTCGTGACAGACTTCCAGCCCTACCAGACGCCACAATCCTGCGCCCTTGTGATCTTCGGTGTCACGGGCGATCTGGCCCACCGGCTGGTGATCCCTTCTCTGTACAATCTCGCGGAAGTCAAACTCTTGCCCGAACAATTCTGCATCGTGGGCGTCGCTCGCCGCGGGATGTCGAACGACGCGCTGCGCGGGAGCCTGATGAAGGGCCTGCACGAGTTCGCAACCCGCCCCGTAGACGACAAAATCGCGAACCGCCTACTCGAATGCGTCACGTATGCCGAAGCCGATCCGAGTGACCCTGCCTCCTTTGATCGGCTGAAGAAGCGGCTCGAACAGCTGGAAGCCGCGGGCAACACCGGCGGCAACCGCCTGTTTTATCTGGCAACGCCGCCCGGCGCTTTCGCGTCGATCGCCCGCCAGCTCGGTCGCGTAGGCTTGGTGAAGGAGGATCACGGCGCATGGCGGCGGCTGGTGATCGAAAAACCGTTCGGGACGGACCTCGCGTCGGCGCGCGCGTTGAATGCGGAGCTCTTAAGCATCCTCGACGAGCGCCAGATCTACCGGATCGATCACTATCTCGGCAAAGAGACCGTGCAGAACATTCTGGTGCTGCGCTTTGCCAACGGAATGTTCGAGCCGATCTGGAACAGGCACCACATCGACCATGTGCAGATTATTGTCGATGAGAAGCTCGGTGTCGGCCACCGCGGCAGGTTTTACGATTCAACCGGCGCGCTGCGCGACATGGTGCCGAACCACCTGTTTCAACTCCTGTCGCTGATCGCGATGGAGCCGCCAGCGCGTTTTGACGCTCATGACGTCCGTTCGGAAAAGGACGAGGTACTGGCGGCGATCCAGACCCAGACCGAGCAGGAGGCGTTAAAAAACTCGGTGCGCGGCCAGTACACCGCCGGAAAGATCGGCGAGACCGAAATCCCGGATTACCGCAAAAGCCCGGATGTCAGGCCGGACAGCACGACCGAGACTTATGTCGCGATGAAACTGAAAATCGACAATTGGCGGTGGGCCGGCGTCCCCTTCTACCTGCGCACGGGCAAGGCGCTTGCCATGAAGCGCACGGAAGTGGCGATCAAATTCCGCGAGGCGCCATTTGCGATGTTTCAGTGCACGCCGGTCGAGCGCCTGGCCGAGAACTATCTTGTCATCGGCATCGAGCCGACCGAAGGCATCACGCTGCAGTTCAACAGCAAAGTGCCAGGACCTACAATCAGAATAAGCGGCGTCCAGATGAACTTCCGTTACAGGGACTACTTCAAGGTAGAGCCAGCGACCGGCTATGAGACGCTGATCTATGACTGCATGATCGGCGACAACATTCTGTTTCAACGCGCCGACGGCATCGAAGCCGGCTGGCGGGCAGTGCAGCCGTTCCTCGATGCCTGGAAAAAAGCGTGTGCCAAGGGACTGGAATTCTATCCTGCCGGCAGCAAGGGCCCTCCAGGCGCGTGCGAATTGTTGAAGCGCGATGGCCGCAGGTGGCGGAAGCTCTAACCGCGATACGCTTTGCGCGATGATCGGTATCTGACTTCGATTTCCAATCCAAACGTGCTTGCAGTAAGAGCCGCCGAGCGATTGTGGGCAAGGATCCAGTGGCGGTTGTGGACGGTCGTCAAGAGTCCACCTTTGCAACACAAATGCAGCCATGCTCATGATCTTCGAGAAGGCGGCTGACCTGCCGTCGCGGACCGAACATCTGAACGATAGAAAGAACACTCTCAAAGACGCTGCAACGACGGCTACTAAGTGATGCGCTCGAGTTCGTTGTGCACGGCGGGGGTAGGCAATCGTGTAGCGGCGTAGCCGAACCTTGGCGTACTTGCTCGCGAGGCAACGATAGCCACCATACCACGAGATGCGACAATTTCGGCTTGTTTGCTCTTTTAACAGACGATCACGTTAGCTCCCGAAATGAAGTCGAGACGCCCCGTGCCGGGCGTCCGCTATCATTTCCCATGGGCAACCATGATTCGGGCGACCGCCTCCGGCGACCAGGTGGGCGACGAGAAATTCTCGCCCCTACCGCGACCCTCCCGGCATGTCGGCTGGTTCCGATCCGGCCTATTCCACAAGCCAATAGTATCTGACTTCCCAATAGTCGTAGACGTCCTGGTTGCGGGCCCGGTTCGCTTGCTCCCAGCTTTCCCCTTGTTCGATTTTCGGGGCGTTCTTGAGTTGCTCTTCGGTGACGTTCAGTTGGAAGCCGTCGGGCTTTTCGTTGTAGGTCAACATCGACCAGGGAATCGGATATTGGTCCGCGCCGATGCCGAGGAAGCCCCCGAAACTCAGGATCGCGTAGGCGATCCGGCCGGTGAGCTTGTCGATCATCAGGCGCTCGACCTTCCCGATGCGCTTACCGCGCGCATCATAGACCTGCATTCCCTCCACCCTGTCGCTTGTGATCAGGGATGAAGTTTGGCGCTCTTGCACCGGTGCGGGTTGCTCCCAATAACCATGGACCTCCTCGTCGCGGTTCCGGTTCGCTTGCTCCCAGCTTTCCCTTTGTTCGATTTTCGGGGCGTTCTTGAGTTGCTCTTCGGTGATGTCCACACGGTATCCGCCGAGCTTCTCATCGTAGTCCAGCATCGGCCAGGGAATCGGATAATGGTCCGCGCCGATGCCGAGAAAGCCCCCGAAACTCAGGACCGCGTAGGCGACGCGGCCGCTGGCTTTATCGATCACAAGGCGCTCGACCTTCCCGATGCGCTTACCGTGCGCGTCATAGACCGCAGTTCCTTCCACCCGATCGCTTGCGATCAGCGAGGATGTAGTTCCGTGCTCCGTCATGGGTGCGCGCTGTATTGTGGTCACCATAGTATCGTCTCCACGATTGCCAGCCCCCTGTTGCGCATATGAAAACCGGCGCCTCGGCCCGGATCGCTGATCGGTGGCCCCGCAGCCTTGCACTCTGTTGCAAGCGTTTACGTTGCCATCGCGCTCGTTGCATTGACAGTCGTCAACGCTGGGAGGCCCTCGTCAACTCGACAGTGTCGGCACCGCAGGTCCGCGCTGCAAAAGATATCTCTGCTTTGTTGACGGATAGCAGCGCGATACAATCCAACCACCACCTCAATCCGTCCCTGGCGAGCCTCACCGCGACCGGCGATGTCCGGTGATCGCCGAATTGGAGGTTCCGATGGCCACCACCCTGACAATCAATGGCGAACCGAAATCGTTCGACGCGCCTGCGGATATGCCGCTGCTGTGGGTTCTGCGTGACGTGCTCGGCATGACTGGAACGAAATTCGGCTGCGGCATCGCGCAATGTGGCTCCTGCACCGTGCATATCGACGGCAAGCCGGTGCGTTCCTGCATGCTGCCGGTCGGCGCGGTCCGCAATCGCGCCGTCACCACCATCGAAGGCGTCGGCGCGACGCCTTCTGGTGCGAAAGTGCAGAAGGCCTGGCTCGATCTCGAAGTGATCCAGTGCGGCTATTGCCAGCCGGGCCAGATCATGTCGGCCGCCGCCTTGCTCGGGGCCACATCCAATCCGGACGACAGCGATATCGACGCTGCGATGGCGGGAAATATCTGCCGCTGCGGCACCTATGTGCGGATTCGCGCCGCCATCAAACAGGCCGCCTCCGGCCGGCAGTCGTAGGAGCGCGCCATGATCCTTGCAGAAAAAACTATTCTTGCCGAAAAGATTTCCGGCGACGTTTCACGCCGCACGCTGGTGACGGCTGGTTTGGCGGGCGGATTTCTGCTCGCATTCCATCTCCCCCTGCGTGCGCTGGCGCCAAACGAGCCGGTGCAGCCGCCGGACGCGACGGAGGGCAAGTTCGCGCCCAATGCCTTCATCCGCATCGATCGGGCCGGCCATACCACATTGGTGATGCCGCAGGTCGAAATGGGTC
This sequence comes from Bradyrhizobium sp., assembly GCA_036513695.1. Lineage (GTDB taxonomy): Bacteria > Pseudomonadota > Alphaproteobacteria > Rhizobiales > Xanthobacteraceae > Bradyrhizobium. The sequence continues at coordinate 3,896 of DATBYN010000115.1, forward strand.
AGGGCGTCTACACCGCAATCGCGATGATCCTGGCCGAGGAACTCGACGCCGATTTTCCACACGTGACGCTCGAGCATGCGCCGCCAAACGACAAGCTCTACGGCAATCCGGTGTTTGGTCTTCAGGTCACCGGCAATTCCAATTCGATCCGGGCGTGGTGGACACAATTGCGCAAAGGTGGCGCCGGCGCCCGCGCCATGCTGGTCCAAGCCGCCGCGCAACAATGGCAGGTCGATCCGGCAAGCTGCACGGCGGCGAACGGCGAGGTCATCCATAAAGAGAGCGGACGCAGGCTTTCCTATGGCGAGCTGGCGCAAGCCGCGGGCAGCCAAACGCCGCCACAAGACGTCGCGCTCAAGGACCCGAACGATTTCGTGTTGATCGGCAAGCCGCTAAAGCGCCTCGACACGCCCAACAAGGCCAACGGCAAGGCGGTCTACGGGATCGACGCGATCCTCCCTGGCATGAAGTTCGCAACCGTCGCGGCGTGTCCGGTGTTCGGCGGCAAGGTTGGTAAAGTCGACGACAGCGCCGCCAAGAAAATCCCGGGCGTGCAGAAGATCGTCGTGCTGGACGACATGGTCGCCGTGGTCGGCGATCACATGTGGGCCGCCAAGAAAGGCCTCGATGCGCTCGTCATCGACTGGAACGAAGGCCCGAACGCACACATCAGCTCGAAAGACATCTGGCGGGATTTGCGCGCGGCCAGCGAAAAGGACGGCGCGGTCGCCAAATCCGAAGGCGATATCGCCAAGGGCCTTGCGACCGGCGACAGGCTGGACGCGTCGTATGAACTGCCGTTCCTGGCGCATGCGCCGATGGAGCCGGTGAACGCCACGGTTCACGTCACACCCTCCTCCTGCGAAATCTGGACCGGCACCCAGATCATGACCCGGGTGCAGTCGGAGGCGGCGAAAGCGGCCGGGCTGCCGGTCGAGAAAGTGACCGTCAACAACCACCTGCTCGGCGGCGGTTTTGGCCGCAAGCTCGAGCCCGACATGGTGGTCGCGGCGGTGCGCGTGGCAAAGCAGGTCGATGGCCCCGTAAAAGTGGTGTGGACCCGCGAAGAAGACATCCAGCATGACGTCTATCGTCCGGTCTATCGCGACACGATTTCGGCGACTTTGTCCGACGGCAAGATCGTCGGCTGGAGATACAAGGTCAGCGGCTCGGCGGTGATCGCGCGCTGGCTGCCGCCGGCATTCCAGAAAGGCGTCGATATCGACGCCGTCGACAGCGCCGTCGATGCGCCTTACGACATTCCCAATCTCCACGTCGAGTATGTCCGCGCCGAACCGCCGGCGGTGCCGACCGGGTTCTGGCGCGGCGTCGGTCCCAACAACAATGTCTTTGCGATCGAAAGCTTCATGGACGAACTGGCGCGCAAGGCGGGCAAGGATCCGATCGACTTCCGCCGCGGCATGCTGGGCAAGAACCCGCGTCTGTTGGCCGCGCTCAATCTGGTCGCGGAAAAATCCGGTTGGGGCCAGCCGCTTCCCGCGCGCGTCGGACGCGGCGTCAGCGTGCAGCCGTCGTTTGGCAGTTTTATTGCGACCGTGGTCGAAGCCGAAGTCGATGAACAGGGCGAAGTGCATCTGCATCGCGTATCATCCGCGGTCGATACCGGCATCGCCGTCAATCCCGATACCATCATGGCCCAGCTCGAAGGCGGTTTGATCTTCGGCCTGACCGCCGCGCTCTACGGCGAAATCACCATCGACAAAGGTCGCGTCCAGCAATCCAACTTCCACGACTACCGCATGCTCCGGATCGACCAGGTGCCGAAGATCGAGGTTCACGTCATCAAGAGCGGCGAGGCGCCGGGCGGCATCGGCGAAACCGGCGTGACGGCGGGGCCGCCGGCGCTGCGCAACGCGATTTATGCCGCGACCGGCGTCGCCTTGCGGCGACTGCCGATCGACCGCTCGCTGATCGCTGTGGGGAGGAAAGCATGAGCTCCGCCACGCGTCGCATTCTCGTTAGCGTTACAGGGATCGTGGTGATCGCGGTGGTCGCAGCCGCCTGGATCCTGCGCGGTCCCGATCCGATGGCGTTTGCGGATGGCCCGATGGTCAAGCTCGCGGATTACCACGGCCCCAATCCGACCGGCGTCCCGGCCGCGCTCGCCGAGGCGAGCCTGGTGGAACGCGGCGCATATCTGGCGCGGGCGGCGGATTGCGAGGCCTGCCATACCGCCCAGGGCGGCAAGCCCTATGCCGGCGGCCTCGGTTTCAAGCTGCCATTCGGCACGCTGTACTCGACCAACATCACCCCCGATAAAGACACCGGCATCGGCAATTACACCGATCAGGATTTTCTCAATGCGGTTCATCGCGGAATCCGCGAGGACGGCGCGGGGCTTTATCCGGCGATGCCGTTTGCGTCCTACAGCTATATGACCGACGAGGACGCGCTGGCAATCAAAGCCTATCTGTTCAGCCTGTCGCCGGTGCACGCGGAGGATCCCGAGAACACGCTGAAATTTCCGTTCAACCAGCGCTGGGCGATGGGGTTATGGTCAGCGGTGTTCAATCGGGATACGCGGTTTGAGCCCGACACCTCGAAGACCCCGGAATGGAACAGGGGCGCTTATCTCGCGGAGGCGCTGGCCCATTGCGGCGAATGCCACACGCCGCGAAACCTGGCGTTTGCGCTGGACAACCGCAAGAAATTTGCCGGTGCCGTCACCGCGGGCTGGCGCGCCTACAACGTCACATCGGACAAGGCGACCGGCATCAGTGGCTGGAGCGACGACGATCTCGTCGCCTATCTTGCGATCGGCCACGCCAACGGCCACGGCACCGCTTCGGGGCCGATGGGCGAAGCGGTCGACCGCAGCTTGAACCATCTGGTGCCAGAGGACATCCGCGCCGTGACGGCCTATCTGCGCACGGTGCCGCCGATCACCTCGCCCGACCTGCCGGCGAGCGTGGCGCCGCCCGCGCCGGCCTCGCACAAGCAGGGAGGCGGCACACAAGAGGCGCGCGGCAAGATGGTATTCGAAGGCGCCTGCGTCAGTTGTCACGGCTGGACCGGCGAAAGTTCGATCTCGCCCTTTGCCACAATCACCGGAGCGTGGGCGGTCAACGATCCCAGTGCGGTCAATGTCGTCCAGGTCGTGCTTCACGGAACCAAGCGGCACACCCCACCCGACGCCATCTCGATGCCGGCGTTCGGCGATGCCTATTCCGATACGGAAATCGCCGCGCTCGCCAATTACGTCACCGCGCGCTTCGGCAACAAGCCATCGCACCTCACCGCGCAGGACGTGGCGGAGTTGCGCCAGCAGGCGTCGGAGTAGAGGCCGCTGTCGACTGAGTGGTGCTGTGCGGCGCGCGGAGCGGCCCGCACTCTCAATTGTCATCCTGGGTCTCGCCTTCGGCGAGCCCGATGACGGGCTTCTGCGGGT
>DATBYN010000116.1:0-8852 GCA_036513695.1 Bradyrhizobium sp.
ATCAAATACGAGATGGACAAAGAGGCCGGCACGCTGGTGGTTGACCGGTTTCTCTATACCGCGATGCGCTATCCCGGCAATTACGGCTTCATTCCGCATACGCTCTCCGGCGACGGCGATCCCTGCGACGTGCTGGTCGCCAACACCCGCGCGATCGTTCCGGGCGCGGTGATGAGCGTGCGCCCGGTCGGCGTGCTGCTGATGGAGGACGAGGCCGGCGGCGACGAGAAGATCATCGCCGTGCCGTCCTCAAAGCTTACCCAGCGCTACGACAAGGTGAAGACCTACAGCGACCTGCCCGACATCACGCTGCAGCAGATCCGGCACTTCTTCGAGCATTACAAGGATCTCGAACCGGGAAAATGGGTGAAGGTCCTGCGCTGGGGCGGCGCCGAGGAAGCGCTCAAACTGATCGAGGAAGGCATCGCGCGGGCGAAGGCGAAGTAGCGAGCACGAGGTTACCGCTGCGGGCTAAGTGGTTGGGCTCCCTCGCCCCGCCCTTGCGGGGAGAGGGTGGGGAGAGGGTGGGGTGAGGGGCCGCCTCCGCAAATTCAACGGATACGAGTGTGCCGTGTGTCCCCCTCACCCGGATTTTTCGCTACGCGTAAAATCCGACCTCTCCCCGCAAGCGGGGCGAGGTGAAGATCACACCGCAGGCTTCGGCAATCCGTGAATCGCACACGCCGCGCGCAGCGTATTCACCAACAGGCACGCCACCGTCATCTGCCCCACGCCGCCCGGCACCGGCGTGATGGCGCCGGCGACGTCCAAAACCTCGGCAAAGGCGACATCGCCGACCAGACGGGTTTTGCCGTCGGCTAAAGGCTGGCGGTTGATGCCGACATCGATTACGGTGGCGCCCGGCTTGATCCAGTCGCCGCGCACCATCTCGGCCTTGCCGACGGCGGCGTAAACTAGATCGGCGCGGGCGCAAAGCTGCTTGAGGTCGCGCGAACGCGAATGGGCAATCGTCACCGTGGCGTTTTCGTTGAGCAGAAGCTGCACCAGCGGACGGCCGACCAGGTTGGAACGGCCGATCACGATGGCGTTCATGCCTTCCAGCGATGTATGCACGCTTTTGGCGAGGATGATGCAGCCGAGCGGTGTGCAGGGCGACAACGCGGCAAATCCGCCGGCCAGCCGTCCGGCGTTGGCCGGATGTAGCCCGTCGACGTCCTTGGCAGGGTCGATCGCGTTGATGATGGTTTCGGTGTGCAGCGATTTCGGTAGCGGCAATTGCACCAGGATGCCGTGCACGGTGGGGTCGCGATTGAGCTTTGCGATTAACGCCAGCAGGTCGTCTTGCGCGATTTCGGCCGGCAACACGTGCTCGAACGAGGCCATGCCGGCCTCTTGCGTCTGCTTGTGCTTGCTGCGGACATAGACCTGGCTCGCCGGATCGCTGCCGACCAGCACCACCGCAAGCCCGGGCGTAAGTGCGTCCTCGTGCTGCACCCGCGCCACTTCGCCGGCGATGCGGGCGCGAAGCCCGGCCGCAATGAGTTTTCCGTCGATGATCCGGGCCGTCATCTCAGTCCCTCTTTGTCGCAGTCAGCTCTCGCAGCGCATTGCCGAGCCTTGCGGGATCGCCGTCGACGGCAATCTGTTTCAGCCGCGAGGTCGTCCCGGAGAGAATCCGCACGTTTGCCTTGGGCACGCCAAGCGCTCTCGCCAGCAGTTCCGTAACCGCACGATTGGCTTCGCCGCCGTCGGCAATGGCGCGAACTCGCACTTTTACCACGGTGCGGCCGTTGGCGAGGGTTTCAAGTCCATCGATGTCGTCGCGGCCGCCGCGCGGCGTCACCCGCAGCGCGACGCTGATGCCTTGGGTGGAATAGCGCCAGGGATCCATCAGCTCCCGGATCAGAATACGCTGGGATAGATGTAATAGGTGATCACCCGCTGGATGAACATGATGATCAGGATCAGGATGATCGGCGAGATATCGAGCCCGCCGAGGTTGGGCATGAAACCGCGGATCGGCGCCAGCAGCGGCTCGGTGATCCGGTACAGGAACTCCGCCACCGCAGAGACGAACTGGTTGCGGGTGTTGACGACGTTGAAGGCGATCAGCCAGGACAGGATTGCGGACGCAATCAAGAGCCAGACATAGAGGTCGAGAACAATGAGAACGATATCGAGGACGGCACGCATGCTGGCTTACTCGGGGGTTCGGTCGCGGATGGGGCTTCTTGCTAAATATCGGTTCCACCCCGTGCAAACAAGGGAAGTTCCGGGCGAGTGCGGCGGAAAACCGCGATTTCGCCGTTCTTGACTTGGCATTGGCGCGGATTGTAAATGGCGCCGATTGTTGACCGCCTTCACATCGAGGCGGGCCGCGATGGGGCCATAGCTCAGCTGGGAGAGCGCGTCGTTCGCAATGACGAGGTCGGCGGTTCGATCCCGCCTGGCTCCACCAGCCTTCGCAGGCTGCGCCTGCTTCGGCTGGGCAAGCCCTATCGTAGCGAAGGCTGCCTCGCCGTAGCCCTTTTGGGCGAAGGCGGGCTCTATCCGAGAACCCTCACTCCCCCGTAAACCTCGGCGGCCGCTTCTCCATGAAGCTTGCGACCCCTTCGCGAAAATCGCTGCCGCGTAGCGCCACGAGCATCTCGCGGTTGGCATCGATGGTGGCTTCGGCCAGCGTCTGGAACGGCGCATCGTAGAGCTGCCGCTTGATCACCGCGATCGCGCTTGGCGAGACGTTGTCGGCGAGATCGCGCGCGTAAGCATAGGTCTGCTCGCGCAGTTGATCGGGCGGGAATAGCCGGTTGACCAGGCCGATGCGCAGCGCTTCGTCGCTTGAAACGCGGCGCGCGGACATCAGGAGATCGAGTGCATTGGCGTGGCCGACGATGCGCGGCAGCATCCAGCTGATGCCGTGCTCGGCGATCAGCCCGCGGCGCGCGAACGATGTCGTGAAGACGGTGTTGTCGGCGGCGAAACGCAGGTCGCAATAGAGCGCGTGGACGAGGCCGATGCCGGCTGTGGCGCCGTTGAGCATGGCGATCACGGGTTTTGCAATCGAGGGATAATACGCGTAGCGCGCCTGCCAGTCGGGCCTGCGGTTCATGTCGAACGCCGGCAAGTTTTGGGCGCGCCTGATGTCGTCGGGATCAAGGCCTTTCAGCGCATCCATGTCGGCGCCGGCACAGAACGCGCGGCCCGAGCCGGTGAGCACGATGACGCGAACATTGTCATCCGCGGCCGCGCTCTCCATGGCATCGCGCACATCGCGCTCCATGATCGGCGTCCACGCGTTCATGCGCTCAGGCCGATGTAGCGTGATGGTCGCGATCCCTTTGCTGACGTCGTAGAGAATATGCTGATAGGTCACAAGCGGTCTCCCCGTGCTTGCTTTTCATCCGCAAGCTTGCTGGCCGACACTATCACGTTTGCAGATTTGGAAAGGCGTTCGAGGCCGTCGTTATTCCGCGGCCTCCAGCATCGCCGGGAGCTGCGCTCGAGCCAGCCAGCCATCGAGAAATCGCTTCAGCCACGCACGCTCGGCCACGTCGTAGACGGCGCGGTCGGCGAAGTGGTGATGGCGGGGGCGCGCGCCCGGCAACTCGAAGCGATCATGGCCGCGCATGGTCCAGCGGTGCATCATCGCGTAGGTCACGTCGGGGTGGAACTGGAAGCCGAAACAATGGCCCGATCGAAATGCCTGGATCGGGAAGTCGCCTCCCTCGGCCAACAATTCGGTGCCTGCGGGAAGTTCAAATCCCTCGCGGTGCCAGTGGTAGACATGGTCCGGCCAGTGCGGGCAGATCTCAAGCCCCGCAGGCGTGGGGTGGATCGGGTAATATCCGATCTCCACGCGACCTTCCGGGTGCGGAGCAACGCGAGCACCCAGATGCATCGCCAGCATCTGTGCTCCCAGGCAAATTCCCAGAAACGGCCGCTGTTCCCGGAGCGGAACCGCGATCCAGTCGATCTCCCGGCGCACGTAATTGTCGGGGTCGTTGGCACTCATTGGCCCGCCGAAGATGATCGCGCCGGCATGGCCCTCCAGCGTTTCCGGAAGCGGATCGCCAAAACGGGGGCGGCGGATGTCGAGCTTGCGGCCGAGCGCCAGCAAGACGTTGCCGACGCGGCCCGGGCAAGAGCTTTCCTGATGCAGGACGATCAGAACCGGTAGCAATGGTTTCGCGGCTAAAGGCGCGACAGGCGCCGGTTTCCCGTTCCGGAACGGCAGCACCCCATTCATTTTGCTCGACCGGAACGACATCGGCTCTTTTTGGCGGCGGTTATCAAGCCGCAAAGGATAGCTAAGTGATCGTTAATTTCGTGTGAGTTCGCTCACGTTGATCTGCTGGAAGCAAATCGTGGGCCAAACAGGCTTGCGCCGGACCCGATCAGCGCTTGCGCAGCTGGAAACCGGCAACCGCCGCCAGAATGAACCCGCGCGGAAACAGCCGTAGCAGAAACGGCACAACCTTGATGCCAAGGCCGGGCAGCACCACCCGCTTGTTGGCCATGAGGCCGCGATAGCCGGCCTTTGCCACGTCGGAGGCGCTGACATTGAGGATCGTCGAATCAAATCCGGGCCGGAACCCCGCCCGCGCCTGAAATTCCGTCGGCACCGGACCAGGACACAGCGCAGTCACGCGCACGTCGCGATCAGCGAGCTCGCCGCGCAGAGCCTCGGTAAACGACAGCACATAGGCCTTGGACGCGTAATAAATCGCCATTCCCGGCCCCGGCAGAAAGCCGGCGATCGAACCGACATTGAGGATGCCACCGTGATGCCGGATCACCTGATCGGAGAGCCGCAACGTCAGATCGGTCATGGCGCGAATGTTGACGGAGATAATCCCGAGCTGTCCTTCGCGATCGAGCTCGGCCGCGCGGCCGAACAGGCCGAAGCCGGCATTGTTGACGAGGTAATCGACCTCTACCCCTGCGGCGGCCAGGGCCGCAGCAATCTTGTCGGCGGCATCGCCCTGCTCGAGGTCGCACGGAATTACAACCGGCGCAGTGCCGCCACTGGCTGTGATCTCGCCCGCCAGCGCCGCCAGGCGATCCGCGCGACGCGCCACAAGTGCTACGCGATGACCATTGGATGCGAAAACGCGGGCCAATTCGGTGCCTATCCCCGCCGAGGCACCGGTAATCAGCGTCACACGTTCAGTCACGATTCAATGCTCTTAAATGAATTGCACGATATGTGGCTAACGCTTGCGACGAGAGCATACGCCGGAGGTGGGATGCAAGCCACCCGCAAGCCTGAAGCTTGTTCAAACACAATGTTGCGGAGTTGAACAGCGACATTTTCGGGGCCAAACGAGCCTGGCAGCAGCCGACCGTCGGCACATTAAAATTTGGTCATGTCGGGTATCGCGCGATCGGCGGAATCGCGGCCTGTCGCCGCAGCGTGTCAGATTGCCGCGGCTGCGAGATGGCGGCCGCCGGTATACCAATTGGAGTTATGTCAGTTCTTCTCGGTCGCCGCGGGCTGTTTGGCGGCGACGCGATGCTTGAGATCAATCCGGTCGCGCGAAGACACGCCGAGCAGATCGGCCGCACGCCAGACCACGTTATCCTCGAACTCGTTGACCTGGCCGTCGGCATAGACCAGTTCCCACATCATCTCGACGATGCGGAGCCGGCCTTCCGCGTCGACCTGCCGCATGATCACGCTGGTGAAATGATAGAGATCGACCGCCTCACCCTCGACCCGGGTCGCGGACGCGATCAATCGGTCTGCTGCACCGCGATCGAGCCCGAAATAGCTCTCGAGCAGGCTGTGTAATTTTCGCTTTTCAAGCTCGGACGGTTCGCCGTCGATCGAGACCACGTGAACCAATAGCGCGGTGGCGGCCAGCCGATATCCGGTATCGTCGAAAGCGCGATCGCCGTGCGCGGTCGGCGAAACAACGTCGGCAATGAATTGGCGTAGTCCGTCCAGCATGAAGGTCTCTACCGATTGAAGTTCGATAACGGACATATGGCGTGGAAATTCAACGCGCGCAATCCACGCCGCTCGGCATGGTGCATTACGATTAGGCAATCTCAGGGGATTTCGTAGACCACGATCTTGTCGGCAATGCCGCGCAACGCGGCCTGCTTCTGGATCGGGACAATCGATGCCTTGTCCAGGATGGCAGCTACCGCGGGCGCGTCGATCACGGGTCCCGTGATGTGGATCGCCTGCGAGGTCGACAGGCCCTGGACGCGAGCGGCGATATTGACGGTCTGGCCGAAATAATCCTGGCGCTCGTTGAGCATCACCGCAAGGCACGGACCTTCATGGATTCCGATCTTGACGACGAGATCGTCCCTGTCGCGTTCCGCATTGAGCTTGTCCATGGCGGCGCGCATCCGCAAGCCCGCGACGATCGCATGTTCGGGCCTGATGAAGGTCGCCATCACGGCATCGCCGATGGTTTTCACCACCGCGCCCTTCTCTGTGGAGATGATCTCCAATAGCGCGTGGAAATGCGCGCGCACCAGATCGAAGGCGGCGAGGTCGCCGACCCGCTCATACAATGCGGTAGAGCCCTTGAGGTCGGTGAACAGGAACGTCAGCGAGGTGATCTTCAGCCGCTGATCGATGTTGAGGTTGTCGGCCTTGAAGACGTCGCGAAACGTCTGGTTGCTCAGCATCCGCTTGGCGGTGAGGAACGGCTTGCGCTTGCCGATCAAACGGTGAAGGGCATCGCCGGCAATGAAAACGGCGGGCAGCGTCCGGACGCCTGCCTGATTGTCGAGCGACAATCGCAGCGGTCCCGGCCGCATCGTCATGGTCCCGGTCGGGGCGTGCGCCTTGTTGTAGATCAGCGAAAGCTGCTGGCGCTCCTTGGTCGGCTCACCCTGAACATCGATGAACTGGGCGGAATGCGTCACCGGTTCGAACACGATGACGAATTGCGGCGGCAGTTGCAGCGACATCACGGCCTTCTCGCCGGCCGGCAGCTCGAGCGCGTCCAGCGTCACCTCGTCGGTCAGCGACTCGAAAGACTCCCGATTGAGATCGACGCCCGAACTCCAGAACACCTGCTTGAAATATTCCCAGAGCGGCAGCGTGTTGGGATCATGCGCGCCGATGCGCCTGACCCGGGGACTGACGGTGAAGGCCACTTCGACCTGCTCGTCGACCGAAGCCTCGTAGCCGCAGGCGCATAATCCGCAATGATAGTCGTCATGGCGCAGCGATTTCAGCGTGGAGTGGGCATCCAGCACACCACCGCAACCAGGGCACAGCACGTTCCAGGTGAGATCGAACAGCCCGAGCCGCGAGGCATGGAGGAAGCCGGAGATCACCCGTTCTTCGTCGAGCCCGGTGCGGCCTGCGAAATCCAGCGCGTTGATACGGTTGAGCTCGTGATCTTCGCCGTCATTGATCAGGCGCAGGATGGCGTCGGCGACCGCGGGATCGGCGGTCTGCTTCAATACCGAGATCTGGGCCTGGATGTCGCTCATATCGTACAACTAGATGGGTTCGCTGCACCGTCGACGCAATGCCTTGAGCCTTTTGTTTTACCCGTTTTCTTCACGCGAACCGGTATCCACTTCGCTCGAAAACGCCTTTGCTAGCGCGACGAAATCACAAACATCGGCGAGCGGTCGGGCTGCGTCGTCACGATGCCGATCGGCATCACCGGCTCTTTGTCGAGCAACTCGACCCGGAACGCGCCGATCAGTTTTGCCAGCGCCAGCGTTGCCTCCACCAGCGCAAAATGTGCGCCGATGCAGACCCGCGCGCCGACGCCGAACGGCAAATATGCAAAACGATCGGGCGGCGGTGCCGGCGGCATGAAGCGGGCCGGAACGAACGCGCTCGGATCGTGCCAGAGCTTTTCATGGCGATGTAACAGCCACGGCGCAATCAGGATGATGTCGTTCTTCTTGACCGCCATGCCCGCGATCGTGTCTGGCGCCGTGGCAGCGCGCGCGATCAGGAAAGCCGGCGGATAGAGCCGCATAGTCTCGTCGACGACTGCGCGGGTGAATTTCAGCCGTTCGATCTCGATCCCACCCTCGACGTTCGTGCTTGCAACCTCGGCGGCCACTGCATCCTGGGTCGCCGGATCGAGTGCCAGGAGATAGAGCGCCCAGAACAGCGCGGTCGCGGTGGTCTCGTGACCGGCGAGGATCATGGTGGCGACCTCGTCGCCGAGTTGTTCGTCGCTGAAGGCTTCGCCGGTCTCGGGGTCGCGCGCGGCGCCCATCAGGTCGAACAGATCGCGGGGCGGCGCGCCCTCGTTCTTGCCGGCGGCGCGGCGTTCCGCCATTAGCTGACTGACGAATTGCGTCCATCGCTTGCGGAAGCGGGCGCGGGAAAAATCCTGCGGGCTCGGCCAGCCAAGCGGCAACAGCATGTCGAGAAAATGCGGGTGCGCCAGGCGCTCGCCATATTCCATCACGAAGTCGCGCAGGACAGGACCGTGCCGGTCCATCCCGAACGAAAACATGGTGCGTCCGGCGATCTCGAGCGTCATCCGCTGCATCGCCTCGCGCAGATCGATCGGCGCACTGCCGACCGTCCGAAGCTTTGCGATGGTCTCATCCGTTACCGCGACCATATGCGGGACCAGCGAGGTCACTGCGCGCGGCGTGAAGGCCGGCGCCAGCGTCCTGCGCTGGTGTTTCCAGGCGCGGCCCTCGGCGATCAGCACGCCTTGGCCGAGCATCGGGCGCAGCACCCGGATGCCGGCCGGCGTTCGCGTGTAGTTCTCATAGTTGTCGACCAGCACGTGGCGGATCGCGTCCGGCGTATTGAGGATGAAGCTGGAGCGACTGAAAAACCGGCCGCGGACAATGTCGTCCTCGTAGGCGCGTTGCCCCCAGGTCGAGATCGGGCTGCGGCGCATCGCCCTCAGCCGCCCGAAGGCGGTCATATCGTCGGGCGC
>DATBYN010000117.1:0-10850 GCA_036513695.1 Bradyrhizobium sp.
CTTTCGGCGCTGGCCGACGCCGGACTGTGTCACGTGCAGATCAGTTTCCAGGGCAACGAACCTGTCGTTGCCGATCGGGTCGCCGGCCTCAAGGATGCGCACGAAAAGAAGATAAAAGTTGCAAAATGGACGCGCGAACTGGATTTGCCGCTCACGGTCAACGCGGTCATGCATCGGCAAAACCTGCATCAGCTTTCCGACATCATCCAGATGGCGGTCGATCTCGACGCCGACCGGCTGGAAGTCGCCAATGTGCAATATTACGGCTGGGCCCTGAAGAACCGCGCCGCGCTGATGCCGACGTTGGCACAGATCGAGGAGACCAGCCGCATCGTCGAGGAGGCCGAAGTGCGGCTGAAGGGCGTCCTCGCCATCGACTATGTGGTGCCGGATTATTACGCGCTGCGGCCGAAGAAATGCATGGGCGGCTGGGGCCGGCAGTTTTTCAACATCTCGCCCGCGGGCAAGATTTTGCCCTGCCATGCCGCCGAATCCATCACCGGGCTCGAGTTCCTGTCGGTACGCTCCAATCATTCGATCGCCTGGATCTGGCAAAATTCCGAAGCCTTCAATCGCTATCGCGGTACCGGCTGGATGCCGGAGCCCTGCAAGAGCTGCGAATTCAGGGAAGTCGATTTCGGCGGCTGCCGCTGCCAGGCCTTTGCGCTGACCGGCGATGCCGGCAATACCGATCCCGCCTGCACGCTGTCGCCGATGCATGAGCAGATCTTCAAGCTCGCCGAGGCCGAAGCCGCGGATAACAACAACCGCTTCATCTATCGCAATTTCGCCGGGGGTACGCCGGAGACGGACGGCGAGCATGGCGCCTGACGCCGACGCGGGCAAATCGCTGCGCGCCGATCCGTTCGCGCCGCTGACTTCGGAGTGGCTAGCGGTCGGCGACGGCCACGAGATCTACGTCGAAACCGTCGGCCGCGCCGGCGGCATTCCCGCCGTCTATCTGCACGGCGGGCCCGGCAGCGGCTGCCAGCCGGATCACCGCCGGCTGTACGATCCCGAGCGTTTTCACGCCGTCCTGTTCGACCAGCGCGGCGCTGGCCGCAGCCGGCCCAAGGGCAGCCGCGAGCACAACACGCTGTCGCATCTGATCTCGGACATGGAGATCATCCGCGAGAAATTTGCCATCCCGCGCTGGATGGTCGTCGGCGGCTCCTGGGGCGCGACGCTGGCGCTGGCCTACGCGCAAGCACACCCCGACCGGGTCACCGGCATCGTCTTGCGCGCGACCTTCCTCGGCACCCGCGCCGAATTGGAAGGCGCATTCCTCGACGCGCTGCCGCGCTTCTATCCTGACCTCAGCGACGATTTCCTTAAAGTCTTGCCGAGGAAAGAGCGCGCGAACCCGCTCGACGCCTACTGGGGCCGCATTCTCGATTCCGATCCAGCCGTCCACGGCCCAGCCGCCCGCGCCTGGCACGACACCGAGCGGGTCCTTTCCGAACACGCGCCCGGACATCTCCGGCTCGATCCTAATTCGCTCAATTCGACGCGCACCCTGCCCGCCACGCCGTTCATGGAAGCGCATTACTTCCAGAACGACTGTTTTATGCGACCGGGTCAACTCATGGCGGACGCGAAAAAGCTTGATCGAATTCCCGGCATGATCGTGCAAGGCCGCTACGATCTGCTGTGTCCGCCGGCGACATCGCATACGCTAAACGCCGCATGGCCAGACTCTGAAATTCGCACCGTCGAGGGCGCCGGCCACTCGCTTTACGATCCCGGCGTCAGGGACGCCGTGATGAAGGCGATCGCGGATCTGGCTTCAAAAATCAGCGAATAGGACCGTCAAAAAAATGCCGCTTGCCGGAAAAGGAATGCTGCTGACCTCGATGGACATCGATCCATCCGACGAGGCCGACTTCAATCGGTGGTATGACCGCGAGCATCTGTTGGAGCGGGTCGCGATCGAAGGTTTTCTGGAAGCCCGGCGCTATGTCGCACATCAAGGCTCGCCAAAATATCTCTGCCTGTATTCCACCGCGACCTTCGAGGTGCTCAACAGCCCGACCTATCGCGCCGCATTGATGAAACCGACCGATTGGTCGAAGAAAAATCTCGCCCGCTTCAAGAACATGATCCGTGCGGTCGCGCGCATCACCATCAGCCGCGGACAGGGCCGCGGCGCGGCGCTCGGCATCATCCGCCTTCGCCCCGCTTCCGGCAGCGCGGACAAATTGCGCGCCGCACTGCGAGATAGTCTAGATCCGGAAAAACTCGACGGCATCATCTCGATGCATCTGATCGAGAACGATCCGGTGCTTTCCAAACCGATCACCGACGATCCCGCAATCTCCGATCCCGGCGCCGGCGACTGGTTTGTCCTGATCGATGCCACAGATGTGAACGCGGTCGCTGCCGCGATCGCCGCGCGCTTCACTGGATCAACTGTCCTCGAGGATGGAATACAGGTGTCCGCCGGTAGTTATGATTTGATGTGGGATTTGGCAAAGAGTGACATTCCGCGGCCCCAAATGAAGGCGTGACGCCCGGAAGATGGACATTGTTGCAGTGCCACATGCAGCGAAGCAGCATTAAAAGCTGGGGGGCCAGACCAATAGCGAATGGCGGTTACGCAAATAATGGCTTTTCAGTGCAGCGCCGATCATATTGAATGCGAATTCTTGAATGCTTGGATTCACTAAGCCCATGATATGGCGGGCAAACCACAAGAGCGCCGTGATCAGCGCCCACAACAGAAGTCAAAGGCCGAGCGGGTTCTCTTGAACCGCACGGGACAAGGTAGGAATGAAACCGACTGATATCGCGGCACCTGACTATTTTCACAAAGTGGTCGACTGCCAATGGGCCTGTCCCGCGCATACGCCCGTTCCAGAATACATCCGCTTGATCGCTGAAGGCCGCTACAGCGACGCTTACATGATCAATTGGAAATCGAACGTGTTTCCCGGAATTTTGGGGCGCACCTGCGATCGTCCATGCGAGCCCGCGTGCCGCCGCGGCCGGGTCGAAGAAACTCCGGTCGCGATCTGCCGATTGAAGCGCGTCGCCGCCGACTTCAAGGACGACGTCAAGCACCGCATGCCGCGGCCTTCGGCCAAGAACGGCAAGCGCATCGCGATCATCGGCGGCGGTCCGGCCTCGCTTGCGGTCGCCCGCGACCTCGCGCCGATCGGCTATCACTGCACCGTGTTCGACCAGGACCCCAAGGCCGGCGGCATGATGCGCACGCAAATTCCAAAATTCCGGTTGCCGGATTCGGTGATCGACGAGGAAACCGATTACATCCTCAACCTCGGCATCGAGTTCAAAGGCGGCCATCGCATCGACAGCCTGAAGACGCTGCTAACCGAAAACTACGACGCGATCTTCGTCGGCTCCGGCGCGCCACGCGGCCGCGAGCTCGAGATTCCCGGCCGCAAGGAAGCAGCCAGCAATGTCCATATCGGCCTCGACTGGCTCTCCAGCGTTTCGTTCGGCCACACCGACAAGATCGGCAAGCGCGTGATCGTGCTCGGCGGCGGCAACACCGCGATGGATTGCTGCCGCACCGCGCGCCGGCTCGGCGGCCAGGACGTCAAGGTGATCGTGCGTTCTGGTTTCGAGGAGATGAAGGCCTCTCCTTGGGAGAAAGAAGACGCCATGCACGAGGATATTCCGATCCTCAATTTCATGGTGCCGGTCGCCTTCACCCACGACAATGGCAAGCTCACCGGCGTCACCTTCCAGAAGGTGAAGGCCGAATACGACGCCAAGGGCCGGCGCAATCTGGTGCCGACGGGCGAACCGGACCAGACCATCGAATGCGACGACGTGCTGGTAGCGGTCGGCCAGGAGAATGCGTTTCCCTGGATCGAGCGCGATTGCGGCATCGAATTCGACAAATGGGACATGCCCAAGGTCGATCCGAAAACCATGGGCTCGACCAATCCAAAGGTGTTTTTTGGCGGCGACGCCGCGTTCGGCCCGAAAAACATCATCTGGGCGGTGGCGCACGGCCACGACGCAGCGCTTTCGATCCACAAGCTTTGCTCCGGCGAGGACATCACCGAGCGTCCGCTGCCTGAGGTACAGATCTCCTCGCAGAAGATGGGCATCCACGAGTGGAGCTACGACAACGACATCTCCGCCGACAAGCGTTTTAAAGTGCCGCATCGCGACAAGGTGGTGGCGCTGAAGGACATCCGCGCCGAGGTCGAACTCGGCTATGACGTCAAGCTCGCGCTCGGCGAGGCGCAGCGCTGCCTGAACTGCGACATCCAGACGATATTCAGCGCGCCGCTCTGCATCGAATGCGATGCTTGCGTCGATATCTGCCCGATGGACTGCATCAGCTTCACGGAGAACGGCGAGGAAGCCGATCTGCGCGGGCGGCTGAAGGCGCCCTCGCTGCATCCGGACCAGGACCTCTATGTCGCAGACGGGCTGAAGACCGGGCGGGTGATGGTGAAGGATGAAGACGTCTGTCTGCATTGCGGCCTGTGCGCCGAACGCTGTCCGACCGGCGCCTGGGACATGCAAAAATACCTCATCGACATGACTTACGCAGGTTCATCATGCCCGTCCAAAAGCCGATCAGCAGCGTAAACGACTTCGTCGTCCGCTTCGCCAATGTCAACGGCTCGGGTTCGGCGAGCGCCAACGAGCTGTTCGCCCGCTCCATCCTGCGCCATGGCGTGCCGGTGTCGCCGCGCAACATCTTCCCCTCCAACATCCAGGGCCTGCCGACCTGGTACGAGGTGCGGGTCACCGAGGACGGCCACCTCGGCGCCCGCGGCGGCGTCGACATGATGGTGGCGATGAACCCGCAGACCTGGGACAACGACCTCGCCTCGATCGAGCCCGGCGGCTATTTGTTTTACGACTCGACCAAGCCGATGCCGCAGTCGAAATTCCGCGCCGACATCTCCGTAATCGGCGTGCCGCTGACCGCGATCACCAACTCGACCTATACCGATCCGCGGCAGCGCCAGCTGTTCAAGAACATCATCTATCTCGGCGCGCTGTGCGCGCTGCTGGACATGGACCCGAAACTGGTCGAGCAGTTGATCGCCGAGCAATATAAGGGCAAGGAAAAGCTGTTGTCCTCGAACGTCCACGCGCTGCATCTCGGCCGCGACTGGGCGCTGCAAAACCTCAAATGCCCGATTGGGCTCCGCGTCAAGAAGGCCGACAAGGTCGGCGACCGCATCTTCATCGAGGGCAACAGCGCGGCGGCGTTGGGAGCGGTCTATGGCGGCGCCACGGTGTGCGCGTGGTACCCGATCACGCCGTCGTCATCGTTGGCCGACGCTTTTGCGAGCCACTGCAAGAAGCTGCGGCACGATCAGCAAACCGGCAAGGCAAAATACGCCATCGTCCAGGGCGAGGACGAACTGGCTTCGATCGGCATCGTGATCGGCGCGTCGTGGAACGGCGCCCGCGCCTTTACCGCGACCTCAGGCCCCGGCATCTCGCTGATGCAGGAGTTCATCGGGCTTTCTTATTTCGCCGAGATTCCGGCCGTGATCATGGACGTGCAGCGCGCCGGTCCCTCGACCGGCATGCCGACGCGGACCCAGCAATGCGACATCCTGGCCTGCGCCTATGCTTCGCATGGCGACACCAAGCACGTGCTGCTGTTTCCGGAAGACCCGGCGGAGGCTTTCGAATTCGCCGCAACCGCCTTTGATCTTGCCGAACGGCTGCAGACCACGATCTTCGTGATGCTCGATCTCGATATCGGCATGAACCACAGGCTGTGCCGCCCGCTGCGCTGGGACGACGCAAGGCAATATGACCGCGGCAAGGTGATGACCGCGGAGATGCTGGAGGCGGGCCGCGACTTCGGCCGCTATCTCGACGTCGACGGCGACGGCATCCCCTACCGCACCTATCCGGGCACCCATCCGACCAAAGGCTCGTTCTTCACCCGCGGCACCTCCCGCGACCGTTACGCGCGCTATTCCGAGGAAGGCGCGGTTTACGCCGACAACATGCAGCGGCTGGTGCGCAAGTTCGAAACCGCCCAGGACATGGTGCCGCGACCGTTGCAGGCCAACGCCGCCAAGCCGACCAAATACGGCGTGATCTATTTTGGCTCGACCTCACCGGCCATGGACGAGGCGATCGGGCTGTTGGAGGCGCGCGGACACGAGCTCGACAGACTCCGCATCCGCGCCTTCCCGTTCCATTCCAGCGTCGCGAGTTTTATTGCCGACCATGATTTCGTTTATGTGGTCGAGCAGAACCGCGACGCGCAGCTGCGCTCGCTGATCGTCAACGAGAACGGCATCGATCCGGTCCGGCTGGTTCCCATCGTGCATTATGACGGTACGCCGATCACTGCGCGCTTCATCGCCGGCGCCATCGGCGATCATCAGGATCATCTCAAGGTTACCCCGCTCCGCAAGGCTGTCACATGACCTACATCGCAAAGCCGAAATTCCATCATCCGGGCCTGCCGAAAAACGATCTCGGCTTCACCCATCGCGATTACGAAGGCAAGATCTCGACGCTGTGCGCCGGCTGCGGCCACGACTCGATCACGGCTTCCATCATCGAGGCCTGCTACGAGCTTTCGATCGAGCCGCACCGGGTGGCCAAGATTTCGGGTATCGGCTGCTCCTCGAAGACGCCGGATTATTTCCTCGGCAATTCGCACGGCTTCAATTCGGTGCACGGCCGCATGCCGTCGGTCCTGACCGGTGCCAATCTCGCCAACCGCGACCTGATCTATCTCGGCGTCTCCGGCGACGGCGATTCCGCTTCGATCGGCTTCGGCCAGTTCGCGCATTCCATCCGGCGCGGCGTCAACATGACCTATATCGTCGAGAACAACGGCGTTTACGGCCTGACCAAAGGCCAGTTCTCGGCCACCGCCGATCGCGGCTCGAAGTCCAAGAAGGGCGTCATGAATACCGACAACGCGATCGACCTCGTCGCGATGGCGCTGCAGCTCGGCGCAAGTTTCGTGGCGCGGAGTTTTTCCGGCGACAAGATCCAATTGGTGCCGCTGATTGCGGCTGCGATCCAGCACAAGGGCGCAGCTTTCATCGACGTGATCAGCCCGTGCGTCGCCTTCAACAACCACGCCGGCTCGACCAAGAGTTTTGATTATGTGCGCGAGCACAATGATGCGGTGAACCGGCTTGACGTCGTCACCGGCCGCGACCCGATCACGGTGGATTACGCGCCGGGCACGGTGCAGGTAGTCGAGCAGCATGACGGCACCCGGCTGGCGCTGCGCAAAATCGATGCGGATTATGACGCGCATGATCGCGTGGCGGCGATGGCGTTCCTGCAGAAGCACGCCGCCAGGGGCCAGATCGTCACCGGGCTATTATATGTCGATCCCGAGTCGGAAGATCTGCACAACCATCTCGACACGGTGGATACGCCGCTCAACGCGCTCGACGAGAAGGCGCTGTGTCCGGGCTCCGCCGCGCTGGACAAACTCAACGCAAGTTTGCGCTAGAGCGTTTTCAAGCGAAGTGGAAACCGGTTCGCGTCAAGAAAACGCGTCAAATCAAGAATCTAGATGTGAGCTATTAAATCAAAAGTGCATGCCTGCGTTCATGTCGTTATGCCGTAGCCTTCCCTCGCCCACCGCTCGATGATAGCAACTACGGATTGGTCCATGCAGCTGGAGGGTTCCGATGGCTTTGAGCGTCGAACGTAACGTCGTAGGCGACGTCAGCGGTGGGCCCATCGACGTGGTTTCGACCGGAGCGGCGCTGGGCGCCGAGATACGCAACATCGATCTCAAAGATCTCGGCGAATTGCAGTTCGCGGCGCTCAAGCGTGCCTGGCACGACCATCAGGTCATTTTGGTGCGTGGCCAGACGCTCACCGACCAGGACCTCATCGCGTTCAGCCGCCGTTTCGGCGACCTCGACTGGGCGCCGGTACAGGAGACAGGCCGGCGCTTCGTCGAGGGGCTGCCTGAAATTTACATCGTTTCCAACGTCACCGTGAACGGTGAGCCGATCGGCAGCCTCGGCGCTGGCGAAGCCGTATGGCATACCGACATGTCGTATCTCGATGTCCCGCCGATGGCGAGTATGCTTTACGCGCTCGAGGTGCCACCTGCGGGCGGCAACACCTCGTTTTGCAGCATGTACGCCGTCTATGAAGCATTGCCGGACGAGTTGAAGCGCCGCATCGCGAACCTCAAGATCAAGCACGACGGCACCTACAATAGCGGCGGCTATCTGCGCCAAGGCGTCACCGCGACCGACGATCCGCGGACGTCACCGGGCGCCATACACCCGCTGGTCTGCACCCACCCCGACACCGGGCGGCGCATGCTTTACCTCGGCCGCCGGCGCAATGCGTATCTCATGGGGCTCGAACTTGCCGACTCCGAGGCGCTGCTCGACGAATTGTGGGATTACGTCGCTCGCCCGGAGTTCGCCTGGGAGCACGTGTGGCGGGTCGGCGATCTGGTGCTGTGGGATAACCGCTGCACTATGCATCGGCGCGACCCGTTCGACGCCTCGGCACGGCGCATCATGCACCGAACCCAGATCAAGGGCAGCGCGGCGCCGCTCTGATGCGCTGGCTCAGCGTCTCCAATACGGTCCTGCTGATCATCTGCCTGATGTACCTGATCCTCTATGTGGATCGGGTCAACATCTCGACGGCCGCGCCGCTGATCAGGGCGGATCTCAATTTAAGCAATACCCAGCTCGGCCTGGCTTTCTCGGCATTCGCCTATCCCTACGCGCTGTTTCAGCTGATCGGAGGCTATTTCGGCGACAAATTCGGGGCCCGGCTGACGCTCTTCGTCAGTGGACTTATCGTATGCGCGGCAACGGCGGCAACTGGTGCCGTCGGCGGACTTGCAAGCCTGTTCGCCGCACGGCTTGTTCTCGGGATTGGCGAAGGCGCGACTTTTCCGACCGCGACGCGCGCGATGGCGGCATGGGTGCCGGAACGCAATTGGGGTTTCGCGCAGGGCATTACGCATTCCTCGGCGCGGATCGGAAACGCGGTAACGCCACCTCTGATTGCCTTATTGGTCGGGCTGGTATCGTGGCGCGGTGCATTCGTCGTGCTTGCACTCTTGAGCCTGATCTGGGTCGTGGTGTGGTTGTCATACTTTCGCGACGTACCAGCGGCGCCACCGCTGACCGCCGAGGAACTTGCGAAGCTTCCCGCACGCAGCCGGGGCATTGTGACCACGCCAGTGCCGTGGCTCAAATTATTTCGTCGCATGCTGCCGGTGACCGCGGTCGATTTTTGCTACGGCTGGACGCTGTGGTTGTTCCTGAGCTGGATACCATCGTTCTTTTACCAGAACTATCAGCAGAACCTGATGCAATCGGCATTCTATTCCGCGGGCGTTTTCCTTGCCGGCGTGATCGGCGACACCCTGGGCGGCGTGGTCAGCGACCAGATCCTGCGCCGTACGGGCGACCGGACTGCGGCACGGCGTAATGTTATCGTCGCCGGCATGCTCGGCGGCTTTCTGTTCTTAATTCCAGTGATGCTGGTTCACGATCTCAACGTTGCGGCGATCTCGCTTGCCGCGGCATTCTTTTCTGTCGAACTGATAGTGGCACCGATCTGGGCGGTTCCGATGGACATCGCGCCAAGATATTCCGGGTCCGCGAGCGGCATGATGAATTTCGGCTTCGGCGTTGCCGGCATCCTTTCGCCCTTCGTGTTTGGCTATTTGATCGACCGGACCGGCAGCTGGACTTTGCCGTTTGCCGGCTCAATTTTTCTGTTGTTGTTAGGTGCCGGACTTGCTTTTCGCATGCATCCGGACCGGCCGTTCGAGGTTGCGCCTTAAGGGTGGCGTCGTGGTGGTCCTATCGTCGACGTTCGACAGGCGGTCACTGCCGGCAAAAGCCGTTTGCGGGAAATCCAGCGTCATCGTGCGAATGCTCAAATTCGCGCCAAGGCTCGCCGCTTCAGCCGCCGAACCGCCTGATGTAGTCAGGCCGAACAGCAGCGCGATGCCTGCGAGGCGCAGAAGATGGCTCGTCATGGCAGGCTCCTTCAGGGCCCGGTATGTCTGAGCCTTGGTGTCGTCGCCCGAAAAGCCGGTTCAAGTGCTGACCTTGCTGCGATGGAAAATCGGAGCGTATTCGGCGCCAAACCGCCGATTCCTCGGGATCGAACTGTTGTGAATGGCGTTGTCGGAGGGGCATTACGACATATTTTCCTCGTGAGCGCGGCCTAAAGGACGTGTTGACAACATTCGGCGTCCGGCCAGAAGGTGCGGAACCCGTAAGAAACAGACCTCGAACGGAACAGGGCATCATGAATCCCGTTAAAGCACTCGAAAACCACGGCCAGTCGGTTTGGCTGGATTTCCTGGCCCGCGGCTTCGTCACCAAGGGCGACCTGCAAAAGCTGATCGATACCGACGGCGTCAAGGGCGTGACATCGAACCCGTCGATCTTCGAGAAGGCGATCGGCAGTTCGGACGAATATGACGGCGCCATCGCGCAGGCCCTGAAAAAGGGCGATCGTCCGGTCGCCGAGCTGTTCGAGCAAGTTGCGGTCGAGGATATCCAGCACGCGGCCGACGTGCTGCGGCCCGTCTACGACCTGCTCAAGAGCAATGACGGTTTTGTCAGTCTCGAAGTATCGCCTTATCTGGCGATGGACACGAAGGGCACCATCGCCGAAGCCGAGCGGCTCTGGAAGGACGTCAAGCGCAAGAATCTGATGGTCAAGGTGCCAGCGACGCCGCAAGGCCTGCCCGCCATCCGGCATCTGATCGGCGAGGGCATCAGCATCAACATCACGCTTCTGTTCTCACAACAGGTCTATGTGCAGGTCGCCGAGGCTTATCTGGCCGGCCTCGAAAAATATGTCGCCGGCGGCGGCGATCCGTCCCATGTCGCGAGCGTCGCGAGCTTCTTCGTCAGCCG
>DATBYN010000118.1:0-2743 GCA_036513695.1 Bradyrhizobium sp.
TGGAAAAGGCCGCTGACGCGCACCGGCGCATGGAAACCAGCGAACATATTGGCAAAATTGTGTTGGTCGCTTAACGCTCGCGAACGGTACGCGACCGGAAACCCTTTGATTTTCCTCGCTTTCATGTCATTTATCCGACAACGCCGGGCGGGTCGCTTTCCGTGCGGAAGCATCATGTGATCGCGGAGAACTGACATTGCGTCTGATCAGGTGCCTTGCGCCCCTCGCGCTGGGCCTCATGATTGTTGCCGCGGCGCCGCCAGCGCGCGCCATCGACGCCGTCAGCGTCCGCGGTGACGCGCCCGCGATCGACCTTACCGCGGTGCTCGATCATCAGCGCAGCGATAGTGACCGCATCCAGGTCTCGACCGCGCCCGGCACTGACGGCATCGTTCGCCGGATCGAAGTCCGCGCCCGCGAGGGCGGCCAGAACTGGGTGGTGTTCGCGCTCGCCAACAACACCGACGACCAGCTCGACCGTTTGATCGTCGCACCGCATTACCGCATCGTCTCGTCCGGGCTGCTGTGGCCCGATCTCGGATTGTCGCGCATCGCAACCATCACACCATCCACCGGCGACCGTCCCGAGCGCCAGGAAAGTCCGACGGCGGACGTTTTCCGCATCACGCTCGATCCCGGCTCCGTCATCACTTTTGTTGCGGAATTGCGCACCGATAAATTACCCCAGCTCTATCTGTGGGAGCCCGACGCCTACAAGGACAAGGTCAACTCGTTCACGCTCTACCAGGGCATCGTGATCGGCATTTCCGGCTTGTTAGCGCTGGTCCTGACCATCCTGTTCGTGGTCAAGGGCAGCATCATGTTTCCCGCCGCCGCAGCGTTGGCGTGGGCGGTGCTGGTCTATATCGGCGTCGATTTCGGCTTCTGGGGCAAAGTCCTCGACATGTCGAACAACGCCGAGCGGGTCTGGCGCGCGGCGGGCGAAGCGATTCTGGCCGCGACGCTTTTGGTGTTTCTGTTCGCCTATCTCAATCTCAGCCGCTGGCATGTGCGCTATTCCCACATCACCGTCGGCTGGCTGTTCTTTCTCGGCTCGCTGGTCGCGCTGGCACTGTTCGATCCGGCGGTCGCCTCCGGCATCGCGCGGATGTCGCTGGTGTTGATTGCGTTCGCGGGCTTTGCCCTCATCGTCTATCTCTCGACCCACGGTTTCGATCGCGCGGTGCTGCTGATCCCGACCTGGTTCCTGCTGGTGGTCTGGGTGGTCGCGGCGGGCATGACGGTCGCAGGTTCCGTCACCAACGACATCGTCGGCCCGGCGCTGCTCGGCGGCCTGGTGCTGATCGTGATGCTCATTGGATTCACGGTCATGCAGCATGCCTTTGCGGGCGGCGGTGCCACCACCGGCGTCGTCTCCGACGTCGAGCGGCGGGCGCTGGCCTTGACCGGCTCGGGCGACCTGATCTGGGACTGGGACGTCTCGGCCGACAAGGTTTTTACCAGCCCCGAGACCGAGGCCCTGCTGGGATTGAAACGCGGCACGCTGGAAGGCCCAGCGGCAAAATGGCTCGAGGTGCTGCATCCGCTCGACCAGGATCGTTTCCGCGCCGCGCTCGACAGTGTGCTCGACCAGCGCCGCGGGCGCCTCGTGCAGGATTTTCGGCTGCGCACGCCCGACGGCCATTTCATGTGGTTTGCGCTCAAAGCGCGCCCCGTGGTCGGCTCCGACGGCGAAGTGTCGCGCGTGGTGGGCACGCTGACGGATGTGACCGAGGCCAAGAACGCCGAGGAGCGGATGTTGCACGACAGCGTGCATGACAATCTCACCGGGCTGCCGAACCGCAAACTATTCATCGACCGGTTGGGCGCGGTCGCCAATTTCGCCAAAACCATGCCGAACCTGCGGCCGACATTGATGGTGATCGATCTCGACCGTTTCAAGCAGGTCAACGATTCCGTCGGGATCGCGGTCGGCGATTCGATCCTGCTTACATTGGCGCGGCGACTGACCCGCATCTTGAAACCGCAGGACACGCTGGCGCGGCTCGCCGGCGACCAGTTCGGCCTGATCCTGATGTCGGAACAGGAACCGTCGCGCATCACTGCGTTTGCCGAAACCATTCGAAAAACCATCCGCGCGCCGATCGCCTTCAACGACCGCGAGATTTTTCTCACCGCCTCGATTGGCCTCGCGCTCTCCGATCCGCAGACGCAACTCTCCGACGAGATCATCAAGGACGCAGAGCTTGCGATGTATCATTCCAAGCGCATCGGCGGCGACCGCATCGATGTATACAAGCCGGCGATGCGCGCGCGCAAAACCGACCGGCTGACATTGGAAAGCGAACTCCGCCGCGCCATCGAGCGCGAGGAGATCACCATTTTGTTCCAGCCGATCGTGCGGCTCGAGGACCGTTCGATCGCGGGCTTCGAGGCGCTGGCGCGCTGGGATCATCCCAAATTGGGACGGATGTCGCCGGTGGAGTTCATCTCCATCGCCGAGGAAATCGGCCTGATCGTCGATCTCGGCATGTTCGTCTTGGACCAGACCGCAAAACAGCTCGCGATCTGGCAGCGCGCGATGCGTTCGCGCGAACCGATATTCGCCAGCGTCAACGTCTCCTCGCGGCAATTGCTGCGGCACGACCTGATCCACGACATCCGCACCGTGCTGTCGCGCTCGTCGGTCGCGCGCGGCACGCTGAAATTGGAACTGACGGAATCGCTGGTCATGGAAAACCCGGAGCACGCGGCGCAGATGCTCACTCGCATCCGCGAGCTC
>DATBYN010000119.1:0-4661 GCA_036513695.1 Bradyrhizobium sp.
GGTCGATTACGATCTTTCCAACGTGATGTTCATCACGACCGCGAATACGCTGAATATTCCGGGACCGCTGATGGACCGCATGGAGATCATCCGGATCGCCGGCTACACCGAGAACGAGAAGGTCGAGATCGCGCGCAAGCACCTGATCCCGAACGCGATCTCCAAGCACGGCCTGGATTCCAAGGAATGGTCGATCGATGACGATGCGCTGCTGCTGATGATCCGGCGCTACACCCGCGAGGCGGGCGTGCGTAACCTGGAGCGCGAGCTCTCGACACTCGCTCGCAAGGCGGTGAAGGAGCTGATGATCTCCAAGAAGAAGTCGGTCAAGGTCACCGAGAAGTCCATCGAGGAATTTCTCGGCGTGCCGAAATATCGCTACGGCGAAATCGAGAGCGACGATCAGGTCGGCATTGTCACTGGCTTGGCTTGGACGGACGTCGGCGGCGAGCTGCTCACCATCGAAGGCGTCATGATGCCCGGCAAGGGCAGGATGACGGTGACGGGCAACCTGCGCGACGTGATGAAGGAATCGATTTCGGCGGCGGCGTCCTATGTCCGCTCGCGCGCAGTCGGCTTCGGCATCGAGCCGCCGCTATTCGACAGGCGCGATATCCACGTCCATGTGCCAGAGGGGGCGACCCCGAAGGACGGACCTTCGGCGGGTGTTGCGATGGCGACCGCGATTGTCTCGACCATGACCGGGATCCCGGTCCGGCACGATGTCGCCATGACCGGCGAGATCACGCTGCGAGGGCGGGTGCTGCCGATCGGGGGGTTGAAGGAGAAGCTGTTGGCGGCGGCTCGCGGCGGTATCAAGACGGTCTTGATTCCCGAGGACAATGCCAAGGATCTCACGGAGATTTCCGATGCGATCAAGGGCGGGATGAACATCATCCCGGTTGCTCGCCTTGACGACGTGATCTCCAAGGCGCTGGTGCGGGCGCCGGTGCCGATCGTCTGGGAAGAGGACACCAAGGTGCCGGTCAAGCCGGATGCCGGCGATGAAGCCGCCGGCGGCCTGACGGCGCACTGAGTCCTTCGATCGTAAAAATGATAAAACGGCGCCTTCGGGCGCCGTTTCTTTTTTGCTTTTTCTTTTTGGACCGGCCCCGTCGCCTCTCACGGAGCTGAAATGCGATGAATATCGACGGTCAATGCCATTGCGGTTCGGTGACCTACCAGGCTGACATCGATCCGGAGCTTGTGTCGATCTGTCACTGCACGGATTGCCAGATGCTGACCGGATCGCCGTACAGGGTCACGGTGATCTGCGCGAGCGAACAAATCCGGCTGACGGGGAAGGCGCCCAAAGTTTACGCCAAGACCGGCGACAACGGCAGGACGCGCTTTCAGCATTTCTGCGGCGAGTGCGGTTCCCCGCTGTTCACCAGCGGCGAGGGCGGCCCCGACGATTGGGGAATCCGCTGGGGCAGTATCCGCCAGCGTGACCGGCTCAAGCCGAGGCGGCAAATCTGGTGCCGGTCGGCGGTACCGTGGATCAACGCCGTTGCGGAATTGCCCGGCCGGCCAACCGACTGAGTTCTGACCTTGCGCGTAAGGGGCGCCCGAGGCTAAACAGGTAGGCCAAGGGCGGTTAGCTCAGCTGGTTAGAGCATCTCGTTTACACCGAGAGGGTCGGCGGTTCGAATCCGTCACCGCCTACCATGTCAGTGAGTTGGCTTTTTCAGGCAAAATGCCGGGAGCATACCCATGAGAGTTTTCGCCGCCGCTGCTCTGATCGCGCTACTGGTCGGGCCTGCTTACGCGCAAACCGAACACGTTCCGACCTACGGGGAGGCCGACAAGGAGAAGAGCCCGCAGCAGATCCAGGCCGAAAAGGACGTCCAAAGCGCCTACCATAGATCGCTCGGCAACATTCCCGACAAGGGGCCGACCGATCCCTGGGGCAACGTACGCAGCGACGGCGCGCCCAAGACCGCCGCGAAGCCCGCACCGGTGAAGCGGACCAAAACCGGCAGCACGGCGAACTAGCAATGGAACTGCCTGTAGGCCACGATCAGAATACCGACCAGATCGCATACTGGAACGGGCCGGGCGGCCAGCACTGGGCCGATCGTCAGCAAACCCAGGATATCGTGCTTGCGCCGGTTTCCGATGCCCTTATCGATCGCGCCACGGCCAAATCGGGCGAGCGGGTCCTCGATATCGGTTGCGGCTGCGGCGCGACCACCCTCGCATTCGCGCAAAAGGTCGGCGTGGGCGGACATGTCACCGGCATCGACATCTCTGCACCGATGCTGGCGCGCGCGCGGCAACTTGCGCCGGCAGGCGCGCAGGTCGATTTTGTGCTTGCCGACGCCACGGTTTATCCATTCGTTCCCCAAAGTTTTGATCTTCTGGCCTCGCGCTTTGGGGTGATGTTTTTCGCAGAACCCGCGTTGTCGTTTGCCAATATGCGCAAAGCGCTGCGGCCGTCGGGCCGGTTGGCATTCGCCTGCTGGCGCGACCCCCGCGAAAATCCGTTTTTCATGGCGCCGCTGCAGGCGGTCTACAAGCACGCACCGAAGCTGCCGCAGCTTGGGCCCGAAGACCCCGGCCCATTCTCATTCGCATCCGAAGCGCGTGTGAACCGTATTCTGCGCGAGGCCGGCTTCAGCGGCATCGCGATGGAGCCCAGTGATCTCTGGCTCGATATCGCGGTCGGGCGCGGTCTCGATGCGGCGGTCGAAGCCACGCTGGAAATCGGGCCGGCCGCCCGCGCGCTTTCCGAGCAGCCGCCTGACGTGCGCGCCGCCGCCACCCTTTCGATCCGCGAGGCGCTGGCGCCATTCGCCCGCGGGCAGACCGTACCGCTCAAAGCCTCGATCTGGATCGTGACGGCAAAGGCCTGACGTTTTTCGCCTGAAAGCGCTTTAAGCCTGCTCTTCCCAGATCATCGCGAGATGGACGATGGTCTGCACGGCTTTTTCCATGTCCTGCACGCTCACCCATTCCAATCGCGAATGGAAGGCGTGCTCGCCGGCGAAGATATTGGGGCAGGGCAGTCCCATGAACGACAGCCGCGAGCCATCGGTACCGCCGCGGATCGAGCTTTTCACGGGCCTAAGCCCGGCGCGGTGGGTCGCCTCGATCGCATAATCGACGATCTCGGGATGACGGTCGATCACCTGCTTCATGTTGCGGTATTGCGGCTTGATCTCGAGCCGGTAGGTCGAGCGCGGAAAGTCCTTCATCACCGCTTTGACGATGCTTTCCAGCAGCGCTTCCTTTTCTTTCAAGCCTTGGTCGGTGAAATCGCGCACAATGAAACCAAGCGTGGCTTTTTCCAGTGCGCCGGAAATGCCGATCGGATGCAGAAAGCCTTGCTTGCCTTCGGTGGTTTCGGGAGAGCAGGTATCCTTCGGCAGCCGCTCGACGATGGCGGCGGCGATCTTGATCGCGTGCTCCATCTTGCCCTTGGCAAAGCCGGGATGGGTTGAGACGCCTTCGATGTTGATGGTCGCGCCATCGGCCGAAAACGTCTCGTCCTCGATATTCCCTGCAGTTTCGCCGTCGATCGTGTAGGCGAAGTCGGCGCCGAGCTTTTTCAGGTCGGCCTTGTCGACGCCGCGGCCGATCTCTTCGTCCGGCGTGAACAGGATCTTTATGGTGCCGTGCTTGATCTGCGGGTTATTTAACAGGAAATGCGCGGCATCCATGATCTCGGCAAGGCCGGCCTTGTTGTCGGCCCCCAACAGCGTGGTGCCATCCGTCGTGATGATGTCGTTGCCGATCTGATCCGCCAGCGCCGGATGATCCGCGGCACGAATCACTTGCGTCGGATCGCCCGGCAGCACGATGTCGCCGCCGCGGTAATTCCTAGAGATCTGCGGCTTGACGTCCTTGCCGGTGCAGTCGGGCGAGGTGTCCATATGCGAGCAGAAGCAGATGACCGGGACTTTTTTGTCGGTATTTGCGGGGATGGTCGCATAGACGTAGCCATATTCGTCCATATGGGCGTCGCTTAGTCCCATCGCCTGCAGCTCGCGTGCGAGCAGGGCACCTAAGTCTTTTTGCTTTTCGGTGGATGGGCAGCTTGGCGACGCTGGGTCGGACTGGGTGTCGATGACCACATAGCGCAAAAAGCGCTCGGTCACGGTATGCGTGAACGCTAGTGACGACATCTCAACCGAAACCGCTGCCATGGGTGAAAGCGGTATAGCAGAAAAGCGTCATTCCGGAGGCCGCGTAACCAATCCGGAATGACGCAAAGTCACAAGACCGAAAACGCGTCCTTATCAGACGGCTTCCTTCAGCTCCTTGGCTGCGCGGAAGGCAACCTTCTTGCTGGCCTTGATGTGGATCGCCTCGCCGGTAGCGGGGTTGCGGCCCATGCGGGCGGCGCGCTTGCGCACCTGCAGGATGCCGAGACCGACGATGCGGATGCGCTCGCCCTTCTTCAGGTGCTTGGTGATCCGGCCGACCAGATCGTTCAAGATTGTTTCAGCCTGCTTCTTGGACAATTCCTGCTCGTCGGCAATCGCTGCTGCGAGATGCTTGAGCGTGACGGTGGTCGGGGTCGCTGCCTTCTTCGCCATATTTGGCCCTCCTCGTTGTTGACGGCTTAGGAACCTAAGACGTATCAGGCCTTAAACGATTCGGGGGGCGCCTGACTACGCTGTTTTGCCGATAAACAGCCTATTATTTACATCGATACC
>DATBYN010000120.1:0-16073 GCA_036513695.1 Bradyrhizobium sp.
CGGTCCATAGTCGGCCTGGATCGTGTCGCCCTTGCGGGTCTCGATCGGGCGAATGAAGGAGCCGGCCAGCACCACCTGACCTTTCTCGAGCGCAAGCCCGTTCGGCGCAATCTTGTTGGCGAGCCAGGCGACGCTGGTCGCGGGATGATTGAGCACGCCGGCGGCGAGACCCGTCTCTTCCAACTGGCCGTTACGATAGCACAGCGCGCCGATCCAGCGCAGGTCGGCCTCCAGCGGGCGCAGCGGCCGGCCGCCGAGCACGATGCCGGCATTGGCTGCATTGTCGGCGATGGTATCAAAAATCTTTCGCGTCGATTTTGTCACGGGATCGACCCGCTCGATCCTGGTGTCCAGAATTTCCAGCGCCGGCACCACAAAATCCGTCGCGTTGAGCACGTCGAACAGGGTGCAGTGCGGCCCCGCCAGCCGCTCTCGCATAACGAACGCCAACTCCGCTTCCACGCGTGTGCCGATAAAACGGTCCGACGGCACCAGGCCGCCATCGGCAAAAAACATGTCGTCGAGCAGGATGCCGGAGTCCGGCTCGTCGATCCCGAGCGCGCTCTGCATCGCCTTCGACGTCAACCCGATCTTGTGGCCCTTCACGATGCGCCCCTCGGCGAGTTTGATCTCGATCCAGGCCTTCTGGATCGCATAGGCGTCCGCAATGGTGATATCTGGATGATCGAGCGACAGCTGCCGGATCTGTTTCCGCGTCTTTTCCGCCTGATCAAGCCGCTTGGCGGCGAGCCGGATATCGTCTTTGGTCAGAGCCATGCTGAGTCCGGCCAATTGCGGGTTAGAAAGCTGGATGCCGATATGATTAACATGTTAAATGTATCGGATCAAATCGAATTGGGCGTGCTGCAGTGCAAACCTTAGGGAATATGGACCATTAAATATGGCGCGGAACAAATCGCCCAACAAATCGCCTAGGCGTCCCGGCGCCTCGGCGGCAAAGGGAACAAAAGTCCGGCGCGTGCCGATGCGCGAATTCTCCCGTTCGCTGCCGATGTCGCTGCTCCGCGCGCGCGAGGCGGTGATGCGGCATTTCCGCGCCTCGCTGCGCAATTACGACCTGACCGAACAGCAATGGCGGATTTTGCGCGCGCTCGCTTCGGTCGATACGATCGAGGTCACGGAGCTCGCCCGCGTCGCTTTTCTGCTCGGTCCAAGCCTCTCCCGAATCCTGCGCGACCTGGAAGCGCGTCGCCTGATCGAGCGCCGGGTTGCGAAAGCCGACCTGCGCCGCGGCGTGCTGTCGATTTCGGACAAGGGAATAAAACTGATCGAGGCGGTCGCGCCGTCGTCGGAAGCGATCTACGCCGAAATCACCCGGCGTTACGGCGTGCGCAGGCTTGCCGAGCTGCAGGAGATGCTGCATGCGCTCGAGAATAGCCTGTCGGGGCTTCGCGTCGTCGGCGAGGGAAGCGGCGAGGCGCAAGAATCCGACTAAGAATCCGAGAAAGCGCATCCGAGTAAGCGCAAATTTGCATGATGCTGCGAAGCGGACGCATAGCTGCCTGCTGCATATTGTTTGAGCATCGAAAAGCCTACGGTCAGATATGGGGAATAGCCGCGATCCGGAAGCGTTAATCTTCTGCGAGGCACGCGCCTTGCGGCGCGTTCGTGCCATGCGAGGAAATCATCGCGATATCAATTTACTCCGGACCGGAGAGTCCGTAGATACGCACCCAAGAACGGCCGACAAAGATGCCCGGCCGCAGGGAGGAATGGATGAAGTTTTCGAGACGCGAGTTCACGGCAGGGTTGGCCGTTGGTATTACCGCACCTTACGTGATCGGCAGCGCCCGCGCGCAAAGCGCGACCCTCAAGATCGGCATGTGCGTGCCGGTGACGGGCCCCGCCGCCGAGCAAGGGCTGTGGGCGCAGAACGGCGCCAAACTTGCACTCGCTGCCGTCAACAAGGCCGGTGGCGTCCTCGGCAAGCAAGTCGAGCTCGTGATCGAAGACGATCAGACCACCAATCCCGGCATCGTGCTGGCGTTCTCGAAACTGGCGGCACAGGACGACATCGTCGGATTTCTGGGCTCGATCCGCTCCACCCAGGTGCATGCGATGGCGCCCGATGTTTCAAAACTCGGCAAGCCGGTGATGATCGGCGGCACCGATCCGACGCTGACCCACATGGGCAATCAGTGGCTGTTTCGTTTTCGCCCCAATGACAGCTATTCCGGCCGCGTCATTGCCGACTACGGCGTCAACACGCTGGGTAAGAAAAAATGGGCGATCGTGCATTCGACCGACGCGTTCGGGACCGCGGGTGGCAAGGCGCTCGCCGGAGCGCTGGAAAAACTCGGGACGCCCGCCATGCTCGATCAGGGCTATGCCAACCAGAGCCAGGATTTCACGCCGGTGGTGCTGGCCGTAAAACAGTCCGGCGCGGACGTTCTCGGCACTTACTTCACCTTCGAGAACGACCTCGGCATATTCGCCCGCCAGTTGCGCCAGCTGGGCGTCAACATTCCCTGGGTGGGATCGCCCTCGGTGGTCGCGGTTTCCTCCACCAAGTTGGCCGGCCCGGCGCTGTTCGGCACCTACGGCGTCGCCGACTACGCCGAAGAATCCAGCGAGGCGTCAAAAGCCTTCGGCAAGGCCTATCGCGAAGCCTACAAGACCGCGCCGGATAACCAGAGCGCGTGGCCCTATGATGCCCTCACCATCCTGTCGGCGGCGATCAACAAGGCCGGCTCGACCGATCCGACCAAAATCCGCGAGGCGCTGCTTGCCACCAAAAAGAGCGCCGGCGCCGAAGGCGAATACAATTTCGACCAGAACGGCGACGGCCTGCACGGCTACAACGTCGTGAAGAACGAGAAGGGGACCATCGTTTTCGACAAGCATATCGACTTCAACGATTGATCGCTTGCGCAGGCTCCCTTCGTATGAAGGGAAGTCTGTTCGTTTTCGATCAGCGCGCCCGCTGCCTTAGCGTGGCGCCTGGCGCCCAAAACTTCTCCTAACCGAGCGTTTGCATGGATCTGGCACTACAATTGTTGTTCACCGGCATCGGCATCGGCGCGGTCTACGCGCTGGTCGCGCTCGGTTTCGTGCTGATCTTCCGCGCCACCAATGTGGTGAACTTTGCCCAGGGCGAATTCTCGATGGTCGCGGCCTATCTGATGGTCGTGTTCGCGGTCGATCTCGGCTGGCCGTATTGGCTGTCGTTCCTGCTGGCGCTGGCCGGCATGGCACTGCTCGGCGCGATCTTCAATCTCGGGGTTTACTATCCGCTGCGCCATCGGACATTTTTGCCGGTCATCATCGCGACCATCGGCGCCTCGATCCTGCTCGCCAATTCGGTGCTCGCGATCTACGGCCCGCAGCCGCAGGTGCTGGAAGGATGGTTCGAGACGCCGGGGATCCAGCTCGGCCCGGTCTATCTCGACAGCCAGTATCTCCTGATTATCGCGGTCACCATCGTCTTGGTGATTTTCAATTACTGGTTCTTCGAACACACGATGTTGGGCAAGAAGCTGCAGGCGACCTCGCAGGACAAGGAGATGGCCTCGCTGCTCGGCATCTCCGTCTCGACCATGATCATGATCACCTTCATCTATTCGGCCGTGCTCGGCGGCCTCGCCGGCATTCTGGTGGCGCCGGTGTTATTCGTCTCGATCCAGATGGGATCGACGATCGCACTCAAAGCCTTTGCCGCCACCATCATCGGCGGGTTCGGCGACGTCGCCGGCGCGATCATCGGCGGACTGGCGCTCGGCATCATCGAAACGTTTGGCGCGGCCTACGTGTCGGTGCCCTACAAGGACGGTTTTGCATTCCTCGTCTTGGTGCTGTTTTTGATCTTCAGGCCGCAGGGCATCTTCGGCGAACGCGTCGCGGAGAAAGCATGAGCGCCCCCAGCGAGAACATGCCGATCGCAGTCGGCACGATGCGCGCAAGACCGCTGTGGCTGCGTCACCTGCCGTATTTCATCGGCGCCGCCATCGCGGTTGCGCTCGCCGCGACGATGCGGTTCGACGGCTACATCCTCAACATCCTGATGGAAGCGACGACGTTTGCGATCGCCGTGTTCGGTCTCTCGGTTGTGCTCGGCCTGTGCGGGCAGATCAATCTGGCGCAGGCCGCGTTCTTCGGCCTTGGCGCCTATGCGGTGGGCCTAGGGACGGCCGACTACCATCTCAGCTATTGGCTGTGTCTGGTCGGCGGCTGCGTGATTGCGCTTTTGGCCGGCGCGCTCTTGGGCATGTCGACGCTGCGGCTCGGCGGGCACTATCTTGCCATGGTGACGATCTCGTTTCAGCAGATCGTCACACTGGTCATGATCAATACGATATGGCTCACCCACGGTCCGGACGGCGTGTCGCATATCGGCCGGCCGGCGTTGTTCCAATCGTCGCAGTCCTATCTGGCATTCTGCGTCGCCATGCTGGCGCTGGTCGGCTATATCGTCTGGCACTTGCCGGATACGCGGCTCGGGCGCGCCATGCGCGCGGTCCGCGATAACGAGCTGGCCGCCGGCGTCGTCGGCATCGACGTGTTCCGTACCAAGGTATCTGCGTTCGCGCTGAGCGCCGTGCTCGGCGGATTGGCCGGCGGGCTGTTTGCGGGCGGTTTTGCCTATGTCAGCCCGGACCAGTTCTCGTTTGCCGAGTCGGTCGTGTTCCTGACGATGTCGCTGCTCGGCGGTGTCGCCTCGCCAATCGGATCGGCGATCGGCACTGGCTTGCTGATCCTGATCCCGGAATGGCTGCGGTTTCTCAAAAGCGTTCCGGGCCTATATCTCGCGATCTACGGATTGTCCGTCATCCTGATCATCCGCTATATGCCCGACGGCATCTGGGGATTTTTCAATTTTGCAACGACGCGCTGGCGTGCCAAGGCCAAGGTGCGGGGCGCGGGTGCGGCGCTGCAACTGGTCCCGGCGACGGTCGGGGGCGACATCGTTCTCGACGTCAAAGGCCTCTCGAAATATTTTGGCGGCCTCAAAGCCGTCGACGGCGTCGATATCGCCGTCAAGCGCGGCGGCGTGCACGCGCTGATCGGTCCGAACGGTTCTGGCAAGACCACGACGCTGAACGTGCTCTCCGGTCTCTACAAGGCGACCTCAGGCAAGGTGATCCTCGACGGCACCGATGTCACCGATATGCCGCCGCATCAGCGCGCAGCCGCTGGCCTCGGGCGGACGTTTCAGAATATCCGGCTGTTCCGCTCGATGACCGCGCTCGAAAACGTTGTGATCGGCGCCGAGCGGCCGGGCAATCGGCTGGTCGGCGAGAGCGGCGACGAAGCGCTCAACGCGCGGGCGATGTCGGCGCTGACCTTCGTCGGCTTAGGGGCCCGCGCCAACGAACTGATCTCGGGTTTTTCCTATGGCCATCAGCGTCTGATCGAAATCGCCCGCGCGCTCGCCGCCAATCCGACTTTGCTATTGCTCGACGAGCCCGCGGCTGGTTTGAACTCCAGCGAAAAGCTCGAGCTGCATGAATTGCTCAAGCGGATCGCAGCGCAGGGCCTGACCATCCTGATCATTGACCACGACATGACGCTGGTCTCTGAAGCGGCCCAGCACATCACCGTGCTGAATTTCGGACGCCGCATCGCGGACGGCGAATCGATGGCGGTGCTGCGCCATCCTGACGTCGTCTCCGCCTATCTCGGGAGCGACTAATGCCGCTGCTCGAAATCCGCAATCTCATTGTCCGCTACGGCGAGATCGAAGCCTTGCGCGGCATCACGCTCGTTGTCGATGCCGGGCAAGTCGTCACCTTGCTCGGCGCCAACGGCGCCGGCAAATCGACCACGCTGCGCGCAATCTCGGGCCTCACAAAACCGGCGGCGGGCGACATCCTGTTCGATGGCAAGCCGATCGCAGGCCTTGGGCCGGAGGCCATCGTCCGGCTCGGTATCTCCCATGTCCCGGAGGGGCGGCGGGTATTCCCGGGCCTGTCCGTGAAGGAAAACATCATGCTCGGTGCGTCGAACCGGCGCGTCGGCAAAGCCGAATTGTCGCGCGAAGCCGACGCCATGTTCGACCTGTTTCCGGACATCCGGTCGTTTTCGAATGCGCTCGGCTGGACCTTGTCGGGTGGGCAATTGCAGATGGTCGCGGTCGCCCGTGGCCTGATGGCAAAACCGCGGCTGTTGCTGCTCGACGAGCCCTCGCTTGGTCTGGCGCCCGTCATCGTGCAGGCGGTGTTCCGGATCATCTCCGAGATCAGGCGCAACACCACGGTCTTGCTGGTCGAGCAAAACGCGCGCATGGGACTTTCAGTGGCCGATCACGGCTATGTCCTGGAAACCGGGCGCATCGTATTGGGCGGCAAGCCCCAGGAATTGTGGGGCAACGAGGCGATCGCCGCGGCCTATCTCGGCGGTCATGCCAAAGTAAGTGCTTAGGGGTAACGACGGACCATGGTCACCATAAAAGTTCAAAATCTGATCGGCTTCGTAGCGGATGTTTTTGCGCATGCGGAGTCTTCACCCGAAGAGGCAAAACGCATCGCGACGTATCTGACGACCGCCAACCTCACCGGTCATGACAGCCATGGCGTGATCCGGGTGCCCGTCTATATCCGCTGGAAGAAGATGGGCTCGGTCGTTCCCGATCAGACGGTCGAACTTGTGGTCGATACGCCGTCGCTTGCGGTAGTCGATGGTAAATTCGGCTACGGCCAAACCGTGACGCCGCAAGCGGTCAAAATCGGCATCGAGAAATGCAAGAAGGCCGGCCTTGCCGCGATCGCGCTGCGCAACGCCGGCCATATCGGCCGGGTCGGCGACTGGGCCGAGATGGCGGCCGCCGAGGGGCTGGTGTCGGTGCATTTTGTCAATGCCGCGGGCTCGCTCTTGGTGGCGCCTTACGGCGGCGTCCAGAAGCGGCTATCGACCGCGCCCTATTGCGTCGGCATTCCGCGCAAGGGGCAGGACCCGATCGTGCTCGATTTTGCGACCTCGATCGTCGCCGAAGGCAAGGTGCTGGTCGCAAGCCGCGGCGGCAAGAAATTACCCAAGGGCGCGCTGATCGACGGCGACGGTACGCTGAGTGAAGACCCGGCGGTGCTGTACGGACCCCATACCGCGGAAGGACCGCGCGACCACACCAAGGGTAGTGGCGCGATCCGCGCCTTCGGCGAGCACAAGGGTTCTGGGCTCGCTTTCATCTGCGAGTTGCTCGGCGGCGCCTTGACCGGCACGGGCGCCACCGCATCGGACCGGCGCTTTGCCAATGGCATGCTGGCGTTCTACATCGATCCCAAGGTGGTCGACACCTCTAATTTCTTCGACGGCGAAATCTCGCGCTATACCGACTTTATCCGGGCGACCAAGCCGGTCGCCGGCGTCGATAGCGTGCTGATCCCCGGCGATCCCGAACGGAAAATGCGCGCCGATCGTACCAAGAACGGTGTACCCTTGCCTGACGATACCTGGGCGGCGATAGTGAGTACCGCCCGCGAAGTCGGCGTCAGCGAGGTGAGCATCCAGAGGGCCGTGCAGTGATTTGCTCCGTCGCAATGACGGTGCGTTTGAACAGAGGGAAGGAATAAGAAGTGGCAAACAAGGTCAAGGAAATCTGGGCGTCGGGCAAGGCGGTGGTGAACGCCTGGCTTGCGATCCCTTCGGGGTTTTCCGCCGAGGTGATTGCGCAATGCGGCTTCGACAGCGTCACCGTCGACATGCAGCACGGCGTGCAGGATTATCAGTCGATGGTGCAATGCTTCCAGGCGATGCACGGCCATCCCGTGACCCCGATGGTCCGCGTGCCCTGGAACGAGCCCGGCATGATCGGCAAGGTGCTCGACGGCGGCGCTTATGGCGTGATCTGCCCGATGATCAATACCAAGCAAGAGGCGCAAAACCTCGTCTCCTATTGCAAGTATCCGCCGAAGGGCACGCGTTCCAACGGGCCGATCCGTTCGGGTATGTACGGCTCGGCCGGCACCTATCAGAAGACGGCCAACGATGAGATCGTGTTGCTGCCGATGATGGAGACCAGGACGGCGGTCGAGAACATGGAATCCATCCTCGATGTCGAGGGCATCAATGGCGTCTATATCGGTCCCTCCGATCTCGGCCTCTCCTATGGCCTCGTCCCCAAACTCGATCGCGACGAGCCGGAAATCCTCAATATCTATGAGAAGATCGTGAAAGAGTGCGGCAAGCGCGGCCTTCATCCCGGCATCCACTGTGGCGGTGCCGAAGGCGCGGTGCGCGCCATCAACATGGGTTTTAAACTCGTGACACTGTCGAACGAAAGCGGATTGATGATGACCTACGCCAAGATGCAGGTCGCGCAGACGCGGAAGGACTCAGGCGGCAAGGCGTAACGCTTCTCCCTCGCCCCGCTCTTCGCGGGGAGAGGGCTGGGGTGAGGGGCTATCTCCGCGAATGCGGGAGTAGCGTTTGACATCGTGCCTCGCCTCACCCGGACTGCTTCGCAGTCCGACCTCTCCCCGTAAAGGACGGGGAGAGGTGACAAGAGAACTCGAGGAGACTCCCATGGCCCCAGCCCCCGTGATCCGCCTGCATCCCGACGACGGCGTGCTGATTGCACGCTCGAGCCTGCCGCCCGGCATGGCCGTGGCCGACGGCGTGACCACGGTCGAACGGATTCCCGCCGGCCACAAGGTTGCGATCCGCCCGATTGCGACAGGCGAGCCGATCCGCCGCTACGGCCAGATCATCGGCTTTGCGACGGCGCCGATCGCGCCGGGCCAGCACGTGCACACCCAAAACTGCGGCATGGGCGACTTTGCCAAAGACTATGCGTTCGGCGTCGACGTCACGCCGACGCCGAATTTTGATTTACCCGCGACGTTTGATGGCATCCGCCGGTCCGACGGGCGGGTCGCGACCCGCAACTATATCGGCCTCCTCACCTCGGTGAATTGCAGCGCCCATGTCGCCGGCATGGTCGCCGATGTCTTCAAGAAGAATCCGTTCACCGGCGACAATCCGCTGGCAGATTTTCCCAATGTCGACGGCGTTGTTGCGCTCACCCACAAAACCGGCTGCGGCATGACGCAGGATGAACCGTTGGCGCTGCTGCGCCGGACGCTCGGCGGTTACGCGCGGCACGTGAACTTTGCGGCCGTGGTCGTGCTTGGGCTCGGCTGCGAGGTCAACCAAATCGGCGGATTGATGAAGGAACAGAAACTCGCCGGCCGGCTGCGCGAACTGGAGATCCAGCAAATCGGCGGCACGCGGAAGACGGTGGAAGCCGGCGTCGCGTTCGTGCGCGAGGCGCTGACCGATGCGAACAAAGTTAAGCGCGAGCCTGTGGCGGCGAGCGAATTGACGGTCGCGCTGCAATGCGGTGGCTCCGATGGCTATTCCGGCGTCTCCGCGAATCCTGCGCTGGGCGCTGCCAGCGATCTGCTGGTCCGCCACGGCGGCACCGTGATCCTGTCGGAAACGCCTGAGACCTACGGCGCCGAGCATCTGTTGACCCGCCGCGCGGTGAGCCGCGAGGTCGGCGAAAAGCTGGTAGCGCTGATGCGCTGGTGGGAGGAATACACCGCGCGAGAGGGTGCCGAGATGAACGCCAATCCCAGCCCCGGCAACAAGGCCGGCGGGCTCACCACCATCCTGGAAAAATCGCTCGGCGCGATGGCGAAAGCCGGCAGCACCAATCTCGTCGATGTCGTGAACTACGCCGAAGCCGTCACCAAGAAGGGTTTTGTCTTTATGGACACGCCGGGCTATGACCCGGTCGCGGCGACAGGCCAAGTGGCTGGCGGCGCCAATCTTGTGTGCTTCACGACGGGCCGCGGCAGCGTGTTCGGCTGCAAGCCCGCGCCCTCCATCAAACTTGCGACCAATTCAGTGATGTACAAGCGCATGGAAGACGACATGGACGTCAATTGCGGCACCATCCTCGACGGCGAGGAAACCGTGCAGCAATGCGGCCAGCGCATTTTCGATCTGATGCTCAAGACCGCCTCGGGACAGCCGACCAAGAGCGAGAGCTTTGATTTCGGCGGCGCTGAATTCGCGCCCTGGGTGCTTGGGGCGACGATGTAGATCGACGCCGCGCTACTCCTCGAAAAAACCGGGATGCCGGGCGACGAAGGCATGCAGCTCGCCCGACACACGATCGAGGTGGTTGGCCATCTCTTCCCGCGCCCGATCCGGCTGCCGCGCCACCACGCTCCGGTAGATCGCCTGGTGCTCGATGAAGGTCCCCTGCAGGCGCCCCGGCTCGGGCAGCAGGGTCCGGCGCACTCGTTCGAGGTGCGTGCGAATAGGATCAAGCACCTCGCCGATCCGCACCAGGTCGAGACCCTCAGCCATCTGACGATGAAATCGGGTGTCGAGTTCGTGGAAGCCCTGCAGGTCGCCGCTTTTGATCGCCGCCTCCTGGTAGGCGAGATTCTGACCCAAGCTTTCGATCGCTTGCGCCGGCATGTTGGTCGCGCAAACCGCGACAACCTCCATTTCGAGGGCGCGGCGCATCAACATCCATTGCTTCACGTCCTCCAGCCGGATCTTGGCGACATATGAGCCGCGCTGGGGTTCGATCACCACTAAACGCTCGAACGCGAGCCGGTTGATCGCGCTCGTGATGGAAAGCCGTGACACGTCGAAACGGGCGCACCATTCGTTCTTGTCGATCGGAGTTTCCGGAGCAAGTGCGCCGGACACGATGGCCTGCTTCAACGCCAGGTAAGCCTGGTCGACTTTCGATCCCGCGGAGCCGCGCCCTCGCGCAGCCGCGATAGCTCCGCTGAATCCGCCGATCGAATGCATGGATGACCTCTCCATTGATTTCGCCTGGTCGATTTTGCTGAAGAAGGCTTGACGAACAGCATCTGACATAACTAGCATATCAGATAAGCAAGTCAGCCGCCATGCACCCCTGAGGGGCGAGGAAAAAGGCAGACCCGAGGGAGCGAACCCGATGGAGACGCGGTCCGGTGCCGCCGGAGGGCGTGAAGCACCGCGCGCGCCGCCTGACCACAGGGCGGCTAGCGTTGGAAGGATCGGACGCGGCACGGAATCCGGTCGCGTTGTCCTCGTTGCCGAGCGCATCTCAAAATCCTTCGCCGGCGTGACGGCGCTACGCGACGTCGACTTCGACCTCCGACGCGGCGAGGTGCATGCGTTGATGGGCGAGAACGGCGCCGGCAAGAGCACCCTGATGAAAATCCTCGCCGGCGTGCATACGCGCTACGAGGGCGTCATCCAGATGGAGGGCCACCCGGTATCGTTCGGCGGGGTACGCGATGCCGAGGGTGCTGGCGTAGCGATCATTCATCAGGAGCTCAATCTCGTCCCCGAATTGAGCGTGGCCGACAACATCTTTCTTGGCCGCGAGCCGCTGATTGCCGGCACGCTGATCGATGGACGCCGTATCGTCAGAGCGGCAGAACGCCTGCTGCGCCGCCTCGGCGTCAACATTGACCCCCGCAGCCGCATCGCTGAACTGCGCATCGGCGAGCAGCAACTGGTCGAGATCGCCAAAGCGCTGTCGCTCGACACCCGTATCCTCATCATGGACGAGCCGACTTCGGCGCTGTCGTCGTCGGAATGCGAGACGCTGTTCAAGATCGTACGGCAACTCGCGGACGATGGGGTCGCGATCATCTACACCTCGCACCGCATCGAAGAGGTTCTCGACCTCGCCGATCGGGTGACGGTGTTGCGCGACGGCCGGCGCGTCGTGACGGCCCCGATCGGCGAATTGTCGCGGGCTGCGATCATCTCCGCGATGGTCGGCCGCGAGATGGCCGCCAACCATCGCGGCACGGCTGCGAAAAGTGGGTCGGTTGTCCTGACTGTCAATAACCTGACGCTCGATACGCTCACTGGCCGCGGATGGCGGCGGGCGCTGCACGGCGTCAGCTTCCAGCTGCGGCAGGGCGAAATCCTCGGCATCGGCGGTCTGCTCGGTTCCGGCCGCACCGAAATCCTGGAATCGATCTTCGGTGTCGCGCGCGGCTGGCGCGGCGGCGCGATTGCGATCGAGGGCCGCGTCGTCGACATCGAATCGTCGGCCGACGCCTATCGCCTGGGCGTCGCGCTCGTGACGGAAGACCGTAAGGAGCGTGGCCTCCATCTTGCGGAATCGATCTGCAACAATGTCGCCTTGCCCTCGATCGGCGCCATGTCGCGGTTTGGCTTGCGCGCCTTTGCGCGCGAAACCGCATTGGCCGACGATGTCGTCAGGCGGCTCTCGGTGCGATGCGCGGGCATCGATCAGCTGGTCTCGACGCTTTCGGGCGGCAATCAGCAGAAGATCGTCATCGGCAAATGGCTCGCCACCGAGCCGCGTATCCTGCTGCTCGACGAGCCGACGCGCGGCATCGATGTCGGCGCCAAGCAGGAAATCTACGAGCTGATCTTCAAATTGGCCGGGCAGGGGCTCGGCATTGTCGTGGTCACTTCGGAGATGCCGGAGCTTCTGCTGCTGTCCGATCGGGTGCTGGTGATGTGCGAGGGACATCAGACCGGTTTGCTCCAGCGCGGCAACGCCACGCAAGAGACGGTAATGCGCCTTGCCGCGCCGGGCATGGCAACGCATCCATGGGACACGGCATCATGAAAGCGCTTCGCGCGCTGTCGCGCACCAAGCTCTATTGGGGTTTATTGATAATCTGCCTGATCGGCGCGCTTGCTTCGCCGCATTCGTCCTCGGGCAACAATATCTTCCTGTCCTACGGCAATCTTACCGACGTCCTGCGCCAGGTATCGATCACCGGCCTGGTCGCAACCGGCATGACCATGGTCATTCTGCTTGGCGGCATCGATTTGTCGGTCGGCTCCGTGATGGGCTTCTCGACGATCATCTGCGCGATGCTGCTCACCAAGTCCGGCTGGACTGCCGCTTCGATCATGGGCGTCCCGGCCGCGACGGCGGTCGGTTTCTTTGCCGTGGCGTTTCTTGCGCGATTCGTGTTCAGCGGTTTGGCTCGTGGCCGCGACGACAGCGCCGGCCGGCGCCGCGAGATCGCGCTGGAACCTTGGCGCGGCATTTGGATCCCGGCTCTGCTGGGCCTTGTCGCGGCGACTGCGATTGCGTGGTTCACGGTGAGCCAGGTCCCAACGAAGTTCGGCGTTCTCGGCGTTCTCCTGGTAACGCCGTGCGTCGCCCTTCTGCTCGGCTCGCTCAATGGGGTATTGATCGTCGCCGGGCGGTTGCAGCCGTTCATCGCGACGCTGGCGATGATGGTCTCTGCACTCGGCATCGGCCGGCTTACCGCGGGCCAGGATAATGCCGTGGTGGCGGTCTACACCGGCACCAACGCGACCGAGGCGTTCGAAGTTCTGCGCTCGATGCTGTGGGGCGTGGTGCCGATGCCCAGCGTGTTCTTCCTCGCAGCGATCGTCCTGTTTGGCGCCATCCTGCGCTTCACGACGTTTGGCCGCTACGCTTATGCGATCGGCGGAAATGTCGAGGCGGCCAAGCTGTCCGGCATCAAGGTCGCGCAAGTCCAGTTCACGGCCTATCTGCTCTCCGGACTGCTCGCAGGGATCGCCGGCGTGCTCTTCGTCGCGCAATACCGTCAGGGCAAGCCGGATGCCGGCGCCGGCCTCGAACTTGACGCGATCGCCGCGGTGGTGATCGGCGGCACCAGCCTGATGGGTGGGCGAGGAAGTCTCGCCGGCACCTTCGTCGGCGTGCTGATCTTCGGACTGCTGTCAGACATCCTTCAGCTTCAGAACATCGACTCCAATGTCCAACTCGTGATGAAGGGGTTGATCATCGTCTGCACCGTGCTCGTGCAGGAACAAAACCTCGGTCAGCTCGTGGCGCGGTGGCGGTTCCGCTCGTCGCCGCAAGCAGGCTCCGAGACCGGATCGGTCGAACCAAATCGACCGCTAAGCGCTCCAAAAGCGCAATTTGCAAGGGAGGATCTCAATGAAGCGTCGTGAATTTTTGAAATTGTCAACGACCGTCGCCGGCGCGGCGGCGACAATCTACCTGCCGTTCGGATGGACGCCGGCCAAGGCGGCGGCCAAGTGGAAAGTCGGTTTCAGCCAATGCACCACGCTTGAGCCCTGGCGCGTGCAGTTCAACAAGGACATCCAGGCCGAGGCGAAGAACCATCCCGATGTCGAC
This sequence comes from Bradyrhizobium sp., assembly GCA_036513695.1. GTDB lineage: Bacteria > Pseudomonadota > Alphaproteobacteria > Rhizobiales > Xanthobacteraceae > Bradyrhizobium. The sequence goes on from DATBYN010000120.1 coordinate 14,042, forward strand.
CTGATCATCACCGATGGCCAGGACAAGACCCAGAAGCAGGTCGCCGATTGCGAGAACCTGGTCGTGCAGCAGGTCAACGTCCTCTTGATCTCGCCGAAGGAATCGGCGGGATTGACCGGCGTCGTCGAGAAAGCGATCGACGCCAAGATACCGGTCATCGTGCTGGATCGTAACGTCGACACCAAGCGGATCACGCAGTTCATCGGCGGCGATAATGTCGCGATCGGCCGCGCGGCCGGCGAACATGCGGTGAAATTGCTCGGCGGGGCGGGCAAGGCGCAAGGCAATGTCGTCGAAATCTGGGGCGGCATGGGTACCCAGCCGGCGCATGATCGGCACGATGGCTTCCACGCCTTCACCGACAAGGAGCCCGGCATCAAATATCTGCTCAATAATCAGTCGGGCGACTGGAAACAGGATCAGGCCTACAACATCATGACCACCGCATTGCGCAATAACGAGAAGATCGACCTGATCTATGGTCACAACGACCCGATGGCCTACGGCGCCTATCTCGCAGCCAAGGACGCAGGCCGCGACAAGGACATCAAATTCATCCTTGGCATCGACGGCCTGCCCGATGAGGGCGTTACCTGGGTCAGCAAGGGACAATTGACCGCGACGTTCCTCTATGCGACGCCCGGCGCCGAGGGCTTGCGACAGGCGGTCAAGCTGCTTCACGGCGAAAAGCTGCAGCCTGTCATCACCCTGCCGACCATGCTGATCACCAAGGACAACGCTTCAGAGATCCTGAAGAAGAACGGCCTGCTCTGATCTTGCGGCGATCTGTTCTGGAGCCGCGCCCGGTTCGGCGCGGCTCTGCTCTTTATGGGTGCCGGGTTATGGGTGCTAATCGATGTCGTCCCTGCGAAAGCAGGGACCCATAACCACAGGCAGTGGCTTGGCGGCATGGCGTCAGCCACGCTGCCTTATCGAGAGATCACGCGGTATGGGTCCTGCTTTCGCAGGGACGACGAAGGGGCGCCACCCCCATAGGCAGGCGCTGCCCGTTGTTAGTGCTTGATCCCTGCCGGAACCGGTGTTCTGCTTAAAAAAGCTGCTGGAGTAGCCTGCCTGTGTCGATCTTCGTCGCACTACATCACGTCACGCACTACAAATATGACCGTCCGATCGACCTCGGCCCGCAAACCATTCGCTTGCGGCCGGCGCCGCACACGCGCACGCCGATCCTGAGCTATTCGCTCAAGGTCACGCCATCAAACCATTTTGTAAATTGGCAGCAGGACCCGCAAGGCAACTGGCTGGCGCGGTTTGTCTTCCCCGAGAAGGCCAACGAGCTGAAGATCGAGGTCGATTTCACCGCGCAGATGACGGTGATCAATCCCTTTGATTTCTTTGTCGAGCCCTATGCCGACAGTTTTCCGTTCCCTTACACCGCCGATCTCAAGACCGAACTCGCGCCTTATCTGGCGACCATCGAGCCCGGGCCGCATTTCGCAAGATATTTGGCGGAGATTCCGCGCGAGGCGCCGAACACGGTCAATTTCCTGGTCGAACTCAACGCGCAGCTGCAAAAGAAAATCCGGTACATCATTCGCATGGAGCCGGGCATCCAGACGCCGGAAGAGACGCTTGGCTCGGGCGCCGGATCGTGCCGCGACTCGGCGTGGCTGTTGATCCAGACGCTGCGCCATCTCGGGCTCGCCGCGCGCTTCGTCTCAGGTTACCTCATTCAATTGCGCCCCGATATCGATCCGGTCGAAGGACCGCGCGAGGTCGAGAACGATTTTACCGATTTGCACGCCTGGGCCGAGGTCTATCTTCCCGGCGCGGGCTGGATCGGTTTCGACGTCACCTCGGGCATGCTGACCGGCGAAGGGCATATCCCGGTCGCCGCCACGCCGCATTATCGCTCGGCGGCGCCGATCTCCGGCGCGGTCGGATTTGCCAATGTCGAGTTCGGCTTCGAGATGAGCGTCAAGCGCATCCGCGAGGCGCCGCGGATCACCAAACCGTTCTCCGACGAGAGCTGGGCGCGTCTCGACGGGCTCGGCGAGCAGGTCGACGCCGA
>DATBYN010000121.1:0-9444 GCA_036513695.1 Bradyrhizobium sp.
TGCGATATCATCCTGCTCGACGTCATGATGCCCGATATCGACGGTTTTGAAGTCTGCCGCCGGCTGAAGTCGAACCCGGCCACGCATTTTATTCCGGTGGTGATGGTGACAGCGCTGGACAGCCCGTCCGATCGCGTGCGTGGGCTCGAGGCGGGAGCCGACGATTTTCTCACAAAACCGGTATCCGACATCGTATTGATCGCGCGGGTACGCTCGCTGACGCGGCTCAAGATGATGACCGACGAATTGCGCATGCGCGCCATCACCTCGCTTGAGATCGGCGTGCAGGCGCCGGAGCGCAGCGCCGTCGCCGATACCGGCAAGCTCGGACGTATCCTCTTGGTCGACGACCGGCCGTCGTCCTATGAACGGCTGGCGCCGGTACTTTCCACCGAGCACACCATCGATGTCGAAACCAATCCGGCGGAGGCGGTGTTTCACGCCGCCGATGGCAATTACGACCTTCTCATCGTCTCACTCGGCCTCGACAATTTCGACGGCCTTCGGCTGTGCAGCCAGTTGCGCTCGTTGGAGCGGACCAGGGCGGTGCCGATCCTCGCCATCGCCGACGCCGACAATAACACGCGGTTGCTCCGCGGCCTCGAAATCGGCGTCAACGATTATCTCTTGCGCCCGGTCGACAAGAACGAATTGCTGGCGCGCGCCCGCACCCAGATTCGCAAGCGCCGCTACACCGACCATCTTCGCGACAACGTGCAAAACTCGATCGAGATGGCGATCACCGACGCGCTGACCGGCCTGCATAACCGCCGTTACATGGAGAGCCATCTGAGTACGCTTGCCGAGCAGGCCTCGAGCCGCGGCAAGCCGCTGGCGCTGATGATGCTCGACATCGATTTTTTCAAGGTGATCAACGACAATTACGGCCACGATGCCGGCGACGACGTGCTGCGCGAATTCGCGGTGCGGGTGCGCAAATCGATCCGCGGCATCGATCTCGCCTGCCGCTATGGCGGCGAGGAATTTGTCATCGTGATGCCGGAGACCGACCTGCATGTCGCCGGCATGGTGGCCGAGCGGCTGCGCCGCTCGATCGCAGGCGAACCGTTCGCCGTCCACAAAGGCGCAAAACGCATCGAGGTCACGATCTCGATCGGGCTGTCGACCTTGGAGCTCAAGGGCGAAGCTGTCGCCGACGTGCTCAAGCGCGCCGACAACGCGCTCTACCGGGCCAAGCACGACGGCCGCAACCGCGTGGTCGCCCAGGCGGCGTAGACGTCCTTATGTGATCGTGTTGGGTTACTATTCTTGCCTCTGCCGGTTAGGTGTCGCTTTCGGAAGCTTTGCCGCAGCGGGTGAGATTTGTGAGTATTCTCGCCGGCCTGCTGATGCTGCTGTTCATTGGAATTAGATATATCGGCGTTTCATCATGTCGTCCCTGCGAAAGCAGGGACCCATAACCACCGGCGGTTATGGCTGAAAAGAGATATTGCCACAGCCACCTGTTTACACTGCGCCGCCGCGGCGTATGGGTCCCTGCTTTCGCGGGGACGACGAGGGTGTGTTGTTGTCGACTTCAACGCCCGCGTTCTCCAGCAGCACCCGCGCGGCTGCCTTCGCGGCGCGCGCCATGGACGGATCGTCGCGCACCAGATCTTGCGCAATCGAGCCGTCGACCAAGAGCGTCAGTTGCGTCGCCAGATCATCGGCATCGGCGACGCCGAGCTGCTTCAGAAGATCGCGAAACCAGACGCGCCGGCTCTCCTTGAAGGCGATCGCGATCTTCTTGACCGAGCGATCTTCGGCGCCCAATTCCGCAACCGCGTTGACAAAGGGGCAGCCACGAAAATCCCGGCTGGAGAAGCGCCGTTCGAGCGAATCGAAGGTGCCGAGGATTTGCTCGGCCGCCGGTTTGTCGGAAGGGCGGGGCTGAACAAAACGGCGCGCCAGATAGGCTGCGATCAATTCGTCTTTCGAAGGAAAGTGGTTGTAGAGCGTGCGCTTACTAATGCCGATCTCGGCGGCGATGGTATCGACGCCCACGGCGCGGATGCCGCGCAGGTAAAACAACCGGTCGGCGGTTTCCAGAATCCGCTCCTTCATCGGCGTTTTTTGGGGTAGGGGCATCGTTACACAGACCTGTGTACTGTTCGGCTTGACAACGCCGCCGGCGATACAATAATTACACAGATCGGTGTAATCAAGTCCGAGGCGCCGGATTTTGGATCCGCGGGTTATCAAAGGGAGAACAAGAAAAATGCCCCTGCTGCAACTCCTCCGTCCCACGCTTCCGATTCTGATCGGTGCCTCGCTGATGCTCAGCCTGAGCATGGGCCTGCGGCAGTCGCTCGGCATCTTCCTGCAGCCGTTGACCCATGACGTCGGGATATCGGTCTCCGACTTCACACTCGCGATCGCCATGCAGAACCTGGCCTGGGGATTCCTGCAGCCGCTCGCCGGCGCGCTGACCGTGCGCTACGGTTTTCGCGCCATCATGATGGTCGGCGCACTGCTTTACATTGCCGGCCTCGTCCTGATGGCCAGTGCGCAGGGCCTTCTCAGCGTCATGCTCGGCGCCGGCGTTTTGATCGGGGTGTCGCTGGCTTGCACCGCCGCGGCGATTGCGATGTCGGTGGCGACACGTGCGGTGCCCGCGAGCGTGCGCAGCACGGTGCTCGGCATCGTCTCGGCGGCGGGCTCGCTCGGCGCATTGCTGTCGGCGCCGATCGGGCAGGTGCTGAGCGAGGGTTACGGCTGGCGAACCGGCCTTGCCGGTTTTGTCATCTTGTCGCTGGCGCTGCTGCCGGCAGCCTGGTTCGCGGGCGGCGTCGACAAGATTCCGCTGCCGCCGCGGGCCTCCGACGATATCGCCGACACCTCGGCTGCGGTGGCAACGAAAGTCGCGTTCACTAACGCGTCGTTCGTGGTGATGACCTGCGCCTATTTCGTCTGCGGCATGCAGCTTGTCTTCATCACCACGCACCTGCCGTCCTATCTTTTGATCTGCGGCATGGATCCGATGCTGAGCGCGCAGACGCTTGGCGTGATCGGCGGCTTCAACGTGCTCGGCAGTCTGTTTTTCGGCTGGGCCGGCGGCCGCTGGAACAAGCTGGCGCTGCTCGGCGGCATCTACATTTTCCGGTCGCTGGCGCTCGGCTGGTATTTTGTGCTGCCGCCGTCGCCGGCCACGACCCTGCTGTTCGGCGCGATCATGGGATTCCTGTGGCTCGGCGTCGGGCCGCTGGTGGCGGGTGCGGTCGCGGAGATGTTCGGGCTGCAGTGGCAGGCGATGATCCAGGGGCTCGCCTTCATGAGCCATCAGCTCGGCAGCTTTGTCGGTGCCTATGGCGGCGGGCTGATCTACGACACGCTCGGCTCCTACAATCTGGCCTGGCGGATCGGCGTCTCGGTGGGGCTTGCGGCGGGGATCATCCAGGTCGCGTTCGCGCTGATCCGGCCGACGCGTCCGCCGCTGGTGGCTACGGCGTAGCGCATCAATAAAAACGGGGCCGCCAAGGCCCCGTCGAAGTCAGTAGCGCTTCGCCTTCTTATCTTACTTGATCTTGGCTTCCTTGAACTCGACGTGCTTGCGCGCGACCGGGTCGTACTTCTTCTTGACCAGCTTGTCGGTCATGGTGCGCGAATTCTTCTTGGCGACGTAGTAGAAGCCGGTATCCGCCGAGGAAACGAGCTTGACCTTGATGGTGACCGCTTTGGCCATGGTGAAAACCTCAATGTAAAGATATCCGGCGCCGGCCAATCAGCGGGGCGCATTCGCCGCGCAACCTAGCCTCGATCCGTCCAAAGTCAAGGTTTTGCCGGCGAAAACCAGCGTAATTCCGGCCAGAATCAATGTTTTTGCGCATATTCTGATCGCAAAACCGGTGCCCACTTTTGCGGAATACGCGCTAACCCTCAAAGAAGCGGTTTTTCGGCCGCGGCAGCCCCAGATTTTCCCGCAGCGTCTTTCCTTCATACTGGGTCCGGAAAATTTCGCGCTTTTGCAGTTCCGGCACGACCTTGTCGACGAAATCGTCAAGGCCAGCCGGCAGGAACGGGAACATGATATTAAATCCGTCAGAGCCAAAGCTCGTCAGCCATTCCTCCATCTGATCGGCGATGACTTTGGGCGTGCCGACAAACGAAAGCCCGCCATAACCGCCGACGCGCTGGGCGAGCTGGCGTACCGTGAGCTTGTCGCGGGCGGCGACATCGACCAGGCGCTGCCGGCCGCTCTTGGAGGCATTGGTCTCGGGGATTTCGGGCAATTGCCCGTCGGGATCGAAGCCGGACGCGTCCGTCCCCAGCATCACCGAGAGCGAGGCAATCGCGCTGTCGTAATGCACCCGGCTGTCGAGCAAGGCGCGCTTCTCTTTTGCCTCCTCGACGCTGTCGCCGACCACGACAAAGGCGCCCGGCAGGATTTTCAGGTCGTCACGGTTGCGGCCGAGCTTGTCCATGCGGCCCTTGATGTCGGCATAAAGCTTTTGCCCGTCGGCGAGACTGCCGCCGCCGGTGAACACGGCTTCCGCAGTCTCTGCGGCAAGCTGACGGCCATCATCCGAGGCGCCGGCCTGTACGATCACCGGCCAGCCCTGTACCGGGCGGGCAATATTGAGCGGGCCACGCACCGAGAGATATTTGCCCTTGTGATCGAGCACGTGCATTTTTTCTGGATCGAAATAAACTCCGCTCTCGACGTCCCGCACAAAAGCGTCGTCGGCAAAGGAATCCCACAGCCCCGTCACCACGTCATAAAATTCGCGCGCGCGACGATAGCGCTCGGCGTGCTCCATGTGGTCGTCGAGCCCGAAATTCAGCGCGGCGTCCGGGTTCGAGGTGGTGACGATATTCCACCCGGCGCGGCCGCCACTGAGGTGATCGAGCGAGGCAAAGCGGCGGGCGACGTGATAGGGCTCGTCGAAGGTGGTCGAGCCCGTGGCGATCAACCCGATATGTTCGGTGACGGCCGATAGCGCCGACAATAGCGTGAACGGCTCGAAGGACGTGACGGTGTGGCTGCGCTTCAGAGCATTGATCGGCATGTTCAGCACGGCCAGGTGGTCGGCCATGAAGAAGGCGTCGAATTTTCCGGCTTCAAGCTTCTGGATCAGGCGCTTGATATGGGCAAAATTGAAATTGGCATCCGGCCATGCCCCGGGATAGCGCCAGGCGCCGGTATGAATGCTGACCGGCCGCATGAACGCGCCGAGCTTGAGTTGACGTTTTGGCATCGCCCCGTTCCGTGATGGTTGTTGTTCAGGAATAGATGGGGAGGCTGCAGCGCTGTGCCATCAGGTCCGGCAGCAAGAATTTTGCAATTTGCGCGACGCGGGTAGGACGATTTCCACGTCATTGCGAGCGAAGCGAAGCAATCCAGCTTTTGTGTCCCAAGGGCAGGATTGCTTCGTCGCAAGTGCTCCCTTGCGCAAACGCTTCGCGTTTGTCGCAGGCAATGACGGAGGCAGCGGAGACTACGCCCCCAGCACGTCCTTGTGCATCCTGCCGCCATAAAAATGGAAAAACGGCACCGGCGCATCGTGGCTCAGAGGCCCTGTAGCCAGACGTTTCTCAAGTTCGCCCAAAACATTCCTGGTCATCGGATGCAGGTCGGCGAGCGGTTGTGAGCTGATCTCGACCCAGACCAATTCCACCAGCTCGGCATCGGCATGGATCACGCCCTCGACGCGATGGGCGATGGTCGACGCATCCGCCGTGAAAAATCGCGTATCGAAGCGCCGCACGCGGCCGGGCGGGGTGATCGCGCGCGCGATCAGGAACAATCCGGACGGGTCGGGCAGCAGGCCTGCCTCGGTGAAGGGCTTCCATGGGCCGTCGAGCGCGGGTGCCGCGCCATTGCTCTTGCTCCCGAGACAGAGACCTGTCTCTTCGCAGGCCTCGCGGATCGCGGCGATCGCCAGCGATTTTGCGCGCGACGCCGCAATTTTTGGACTGCCTTTGAGCAGATTTTCTTCAAGCGCTTTTGAAATCGGCGCGGCGACGGGGACGCGGTTGTCGGTCTTGTCGACACGGCCGCCGGGAAAGACGAATTTGCCGGGCATGAACACCACCTTGTCGTGGCGCTTGCCGACCAGAACTTTTGGAATGGTCGCGGAGCGATCGAGCAGAATCAGCGTTGCGGCGTCGACCGGGCGGCGATAGGGGTGATGATCGGCTTCCTTTTCTATCTTTTCCGTCTCGCTCATCGCACTCCCGCCGCCCATTTTTGTTTCTTGATGTAAGGGCCTGATCTACGGCTCTGGATTTTGTTCGTCAAATCCATGCATGCGCATCGCCCATTGCGCCCCGACGACGGCGCCCTTCACCGGTTGCAGCAACAGCAAGGACAGGACCAGAGTGAGTGGCAGATAGATCGCAAGCTGCAGCGGCACCGGCGGCGAATAGTCCGTCTCAACCCACAGGATCGTCGGCACTACGATGTGGCCGACAATGACGATCACCAGATAGGCGGGAAGATCGTCGGCGCGGTGCGGGGTGAAATCGAGCCCGCAGACCGAGCAGTGATCGTCTACCTTCAAAAAGCCGCGAAACAATTTGCCCTCGCCGCAGCGCGGGCAGCGGCCGCGCAATCCACGTTTCAACGCGGTCCAGACATTGCGTTTTTCGGCTGACGCGGAATCCTGCGTCCAGACTTTTGGCTGTTCGCTCACGGTTTCCATGATTTGCCTTTCTTCGATTTGCCGGGCTTGCCTTTGCCCGGCCTGCGATCACTCTTGCGCTGTTTATCGCCCTGACTCGCCTTCGCTTGCGTTTTGGAAATATTCCGTGCGGTTTCGCGCCTTCTGCCGCGCGGAATAACCTGGCCTTCCGACAACAATTCGAACCGCAACGCGCCGGCAACCGGTGCTGCTTCTACCAGACGGACATCGACAACGTCACCCAATCGGTGCATGGCACCGCTGCGCGAGCCGACCAGCGCGTGGCGCGTCTCGTCATAGTTGAAATACTCTGTCCCCAAGGTGCGGATCGGGATCAGGCCGTCGGCGCCGGTATCCGAAAGTTTGACGAACAGCCCGGCGCGAGTGACGCCGGAGATGCGGCCCTGAAAGGTGGCTCCGATGCGGTCGGCGAGGAAATGCGCGATCAGGCGGTCGGCGGTTTCGCGCTCCGCTTTCATGGCGCGGCGTTCGGTGACCGAGATTTGGGCCGCGACCTCGGTCAGCGTTTCCACCGTCTCGGTCTCCGGCAGTGCGCCTTCGCCAAGCCCAAGCCCGCGGATCAGGGCGCGATGCACGATCAGGTCTGCGTATCGCCTGATAGGCGAAGTGAAATGCGCATAGCGCCGCAGGTTCAGACCAAAATGTCCGTAATTCTCGGCGGCGTATTCGGCCTGGGCTTGCGAGCGCAACACCACTTCATTCACCAGCGGTTCGGAATCATGTCCCTTGACCTGCGCCAGCACGCGATTGAACAAAGAGGGGCGCAACGCGCCGCTTTTCGCGAACGGCAGATCGAGCGTTTTTAAAAATTCCTGAAGGTTATGAACCTTCTCGAGCGTCGGCTCGTCATGCACCCGGTAGATAAGCGGCAGTGCCTTCTTTTCAAGCATTTCCGCCGCGGCGACATTGGCAAGGATCATGAATTCTTCGATAAGCTTATGCGCATCCAGCCGCTCCGGCACGATGACGCGATCGACCGTGCCGTCGGGCTTTAGCAAGATCTTGCGCTCAGGGATGTCGAGATCGAGCGGATCGCGCTCGTCGCGCGCGCGCTTTACGACAGCATAGGCATCATAGAGCGGTTTCAAAATCGGGTCGAGCAGGGGGCCGGTTATGTCATCCGGCCGCCCGTCAATCGCGGCTTGCGCCTGCGCGTAATTCAGTTTCGCCGCCGAGCGCATCAGCACGCGATGAAAGCTGTGCGAGCGCTTGCGGCCGTCACTGCCGATCACCATCCGCACGGCGAGGGCGCCGCGTGGCTCGCCCGGCACCAGCGAGCACAGATCGTTGGAGATGCGTTCGGGCAGCATCGGCACCACGCGGTCCGGAAAATACACCGAATTGCCGCGCGTCAGTGCATCACGGTCCAGCGCCGATCCCGGCCGCACATAGAATGCGACGTCGGCGATGGCGACATTGACGATGTAGCCGCCCTTGTTGTTCGGATCGGGATCAGGCTCGGCGTGAACCGCGTCGTCATGGTCCTTGGCATCAGGCGGATCGATCGTGACCAGCGGAACGTCGCGCCAGTCCTCGCGACCCTTTAGCGTTGCCGGTTTTGCTTCCTCGGCTTCGCGCAACGCGGCGGGCGAAAACGCTTGCGGAATTTCGTGGGCGTGAATGGCGATAAGGCTGACCGCCTTTTCCGACGCCAGCGATCCCAGCCGCTCCTTGACCTTGCCGGAGGCAAGTCCAAAACCGCGCGTGCGTATCAGATCGACGCTGACGAGATCGCCATCCTCGGCGCCGCCTGCGTCGGCTTTCGCGATGTTCAGTTCACGGCCGGCCTGTTTCTTGTCGACCGGGACCAGCCGTCCGCCTCCGCCGGGAAGCGCGCGAAAAATGCCGAGCATGCGGGTCTTGGCGTGATCGATGACCTTGATGACCCGCCCGCGATAGAGCGCGCCTTCGCGCTCGTCGAGTTTTTCGATCCGCAGTAGCGCACGGTCGCCGACGCCTGCTGCCGTGCCCGGTTGCGGGCGTCGTGGAATATGGATGCGGATTTTCGGCGGCTCGCCGTTTTCGACCTCATCCCACTCGGTGGGTGTCGCGATCAATTCGCCGTCGCTGTCGCGGCCGGTGATGTCGGCCATCAGGGTCGCGGGCAAACCTGCCGGTTCGCTGATCTTCTTGCCGCTCTTCTTGATAGTACCGTCGTCGGCGAGTTCGCGTAAGATTCGCTTTAGTTCCGCGCGGTCGGCGTTCTTCAGGCCGAACTCGCGCGCGATCTCGCGGGTTCCGATTTTTCCCGGATGGGCGCGGACGAAGGCGACGATGGCGTCCCGGGCCGGAAAGCCAAGCTCGCGGTTTTTCGCCACTCTATCCCCGGGCCTTGCCGGCGCTTTTTTTCGCAGGCGTTTTGGATGCAGGCTGAGTCTTCGCCGGCGAGGTTTTTGCTGTCGCCGTCACCGGCGCGCGCGCCTTGCTGACGGCGTCCGATTTCGGCTTTGCCGCGGCTTTCTTGGCAGCGGCCTTTACCGGCTTCGGCGCCTTGGCATCAACTTCCGCCCTGGCTGGCTTCGCCGCCTTGGCCTTGGCAACTCGCTTCGGCTTGGCTCCGCCCTTGGCGACGCGTTCGTCGATCAGTGCGATCGCCTCGGGGAGCGTAATTGTGTCCTGCGTCTTGTCGCTCGGGATCGTGGCGTTGACACCGCCCGCGGTGACATAAGCGCCGTAGCGCCCGCTCTTGACCGCGACCGCGCCTAGCGTCGGATGATCGCCGAGCGGTTTTCCCGGATCGGCGCCAAAACGACGGCCGCTCGGGCCCTTTGCGATTTTTTCCGCGATCAGCGTCACCGCGCGG
>DATBYN010000122.1:0-7005 GCA_036513695.1 Bradyrhizobium sp.
GACGGTGGGTTTATTGTCAAATCACAGCCTGCCGCGGTTCATTTTTCTTGGCGATCGGATCGCGCAAACTTGTTAATCTTAAATTGTGCAAAGGAACTCAATCTGCATAATGGCCTGACCGGAGTTCAACATGCCCGCACCCAAACCGCCTGCCTTCGAAACCCTAAGCCTGCATGCTGGCCAGCATCCGGATCCGTTAACCGGCGCGCGCGCGGTTCCGATTTATCAGACCACGTCCTATGTGTTTCAGGATTCCGAGCACGCTGCGGCGCTGTTCAATCTGGAGCGCGCCGGCCACATCTATACCCGGATTTCAAATCCAACCACGGCGGTGCTCGAAGAGCGGCTTGCGGCGCTGGAGGGCGGCGTCGGCGCGATCTGTACGGCGAGCGGCATGGCCGCGATGCATCTTGCGATCGCAACCCTGCTCAATGCCGGCGACCACATCGTCGCCTCCTCCTCGCTCTATGGCGGCAGCATCAACCTGCTGACGCATACGCTGCCGCGTTTCGGCATCACCACGAGTTTTGTAAAACCGCGCGCGCTGGATGCGTTTCGCACGGCGATCAAGCCGAACACGCGCCTGGTGATCGGCGAGACCATCGGCAATCCCGGGCTCGAAGTATTGGACATTCCTGCCGTTGCCCAGATCGCGCATGACGCAAAGATTCCGCTTCTGATCGACAACACCTTTGCAACGCCTTACCTCAGCCGGCCGATCGAGCTTGGCGCCGACATCGTGATGAATTCGGCAACTAAATGGATCGGCGGCCATGGCATCGCCATCGGCGGCGTGATCGTCGACGGCGGCCGGTTCGACTGGCGAGCTTCCGAAAAATTTCCGGGGCTGACCGAGCCCTATGCCGGCTATCACGGCATCGTCTTCGACGAGCAATTCGGCCAGGCCGCCTTCATCATGCGGGCGCGCACCGAAGGTCTGCGCGATTTTGGTGCCTGCCTGTCGCCGACCAATGCCTTTCAATTGCTGCAGGGCGTCGAGACGCTGGGCGTTCGCATGGACCGCCACATGGCAAATACCCGTGCGGTGCTCGAGTTCCTCGGCGCGAACAAGGCGGTGGATTGGGTGCTGCATCCCTCGCTCGAAACCCATCCGGATTACCAACTGGCAAAAAAATTGCTGCCGCGCGGCGCCGGTTCGATCATCAGTTTTGGCATCAAGGGCGGCCGGTCTGCGGGCAGGAAATTCATCGAGGCGTTGCGGATGGTCAGCCATCTCGCCAATGTCGGCGACGCCAAGACGCTGGTGATTCATCCCGCCAGCACCACCCATCAGCAGATGGACGCCGCCCAGCTCAAGGCCGCCGAGATCGGCGAGGAACTGGTGCGGCTGTCGATCGGCATCGAGGCCGCCGCCGACATCATCGACGACCTCGGCCAGGCGCTTCGCTTCTCGCAGAAGGCTTGAGCCATGCAGCTAAAAGTAAAAGGGATCGATACCTTTGTCGCCACCGGCGGCTGCGAATTCGACAAATCGCAGCGGGCCGTCGTGCTGCTGCACGGCGCCGGTTTTGACCATACCATTTGGGCGCTGCACAGCCGTTGGTTTGCCCATCACGGTTTTGGCGTGCTGGCGCCGGATTTGCCGGGCCATGGCCGCTCATCCGGAGCGCCGCTCTCAACGATTGCCGACATGGCCGACTGGACCGCGGCACTGCTCGAAGCGGCCGGCGCGGCAAAAGCAAAACTGGTGGGTCATTCCATGGGATCGTTGATTGCGCTCGAGACCGCCGCGCGCCACCCGCTGAAGGTCTCGGCGCTCAGCCTGATCGGAACGGCGGCGACCATGACGGTCGGTCCCGATCTGCTCAAGGCGGCCGAAGCCAACGATCAAGCGGCCATCGACATGGTTTCGATCTGGGGCCTCGGCTTTCAGGCCGAGCTCGGCGGCAGCCTCGCGCCGGGTCTATGGATGCACGCCGGCGCCCAGCGCGTGCTGGAAAAATGCCGGCCCGGCGTGTTGTTCAACGATCTCTCCGCGTGCAACGCGTACCAGGGCGCACTCGCCGCCGCGGCGCAAATCGCCGTTCCCGTCACTTTGATTCTCGGTGAGCACGACATGATGACCCCGGTAAAGGCCGGCAAAGCACTCGCCGCGGCGCTGCCGAATTCACGCACGGTGGTGTTGCCGGGCGCCGGCCACATGACGATGGCGGAGCGGCCCGACGAGTTGCTCGCGGCGCTGCAAGGCTGAGCGCGCCCAGTGCGCAGGTCACCTCGCCCCGCGTGCGGGGAGAGGTCGGATCGCCTCGGCGATGCGAAGCATCGTCCGGTGCGATCCGGGTGAGGGGGAGTCTCCGCAAACGTTGCGCTTCGGTATTCGCGGCAGCAGCCCTCACCCCACCCCTCTCCCCGCGAAGAGCGGGGAGAGGGAGAAGTGGGATCGCCGCTACGCGTCAGCGCAAACTCATCACGCATTACTTCGCGTGAAACACCAGCGTCCGCAGCTCAATGCTCTCGCGCGGCGGGGCATCGGGAGGCGTGGTCGGATCGGCAAAGGCGGTGTGCGGCGCGAAGCGGGCCCGCCCGTCGGTGTTGGAGTCAAAGCATTTCAGCAACAGGATCTCGTCGGCCGTCATCCGCGGCACATAAAACCATTGATGATCGGGATTGTATTTGACGGAATAGGTCTCGCCGACGCGGTCGGGATAGACCAGATCGGCGCCGACCAGTTCGCCAGGGTTTACGGTGCGGGCATCGCAGACTGCCAGCGGCGAGTCGAGCAGTGGCCCTCGAATAGGCCGCCAGAGATTGATGATCTGCACCCTGCCCTTGAGCAGTTCTTCGGCCTCGCCCGGAATGAGATCGCGGACCCGCTGCGGACCTGATTTCTCGGTATGATCGACATGGACGCGCGCGACCGGCTGACGCGGGCCGCCACCGCGATCGGCCACGCCGTCGACGCGCTTGCGCACGGTGTGGTCGAACACGAACACGCGGTCAGCGCCGGTCGCGGCTTTTACCAGCCGTTCCGCCTCCGGGTAGTAGACGTTCCTGACTTCGTCTTCGTCGTAAAAGTCCTTCACCGCGCTCTGTTGCCGAATGAGGGCAAATCCTTCGCGGTCGAGCGAAACCGTCTCGCTGATCGGCCTGACGTCGTAAATCGGCACGCTGTGCGCTTCCGGCACGATGTTCGACCTGGGCTCGCCGGACGGTGGCTCAAAGGTATAGGTGCGCGGCCGGTCGGCAGAGGGCGTCAGATAGTTGAGATCAGCCGTCACGAACGACAGCGCCGCGATCTTTTCATTTTGCAGTCCCATGTTGTTCTCCTTGTTGTTGACCGTCGTCGGGGATCTAAAATGCTTCCTTGAACGGCCGCAGATCCAGTTCATGCGTCCAGGCAGACGGGTGCTGCGTATGCAGATGCCAATAGGCATCGGCAATCGCATCGATGTTCAGAAGTCCATCGGCGCCGCGCTGCTCCTTGAGCTGTGGCACGGCGCTGTTGAGCTTTTCACCGTCGATGCCACCGTCAATGACGACATGCGCGACATGAATTCCCAGCGGCCCGAATTCGCGCGCCATCGACTGCGCCAATGAGCGGAGCGCGGCCTTGGCGGACGCGAACGCCGTGAATGGCGGCTTGCCGCGCAAGCTCGCGGTGGCGCCCGTGAAGATGATGCTGCCTTTGCCTGCAGGTGCCAGCCGCCGGGCGGCTTCGCGTCCCACCAGAAATCCGCCAAAGGTTGCGACACGCCAGGTCTGCTCGAACAGGTCAGCCGGCATGGTGCGAAAATCATGGCGAACGTTGTTGCCGGCGTTGAACACCACGAGATCGACGGCGTGACTGGAAGCCTGCGCGAAATCAAACAGCGCCACGACATCGGACTCGATCGTAGCGTCGGCGGTAAATGCTTCGGCCTTGCCTCCGCGATCGACGATGGCGCGAGCCACTTTTGCAACTTTCGCTTCCGTGCGTCCGGAAACAATGACCCGGTGACCTTCGGCGGCAAAGCGCCGGGCCAGCGCGGCGCCGAGTCCCTGTTCGGAACCAACTCCCACAACAATAGCTGTGCGTTGAAGCGTGGTCATTGCAGCTATCTCGTTTGCCTCGTTTCCATTTCGGACGACGCAGGACGCTCAATCTGTGGCGATCAACCGGTTCCGCCAATGGCCCACCGAAAATAAGATGGCTGTCGCATAATTCGTTCACGGGATGAAAAATCCTTCCAAGGAACGAGCCGACGGAGTGAAGTCCATGTTGCCGTTGAGGCGGACTTCCCTCGAATGCTCGATGCGAAGCGTTTTCACCGTATCGGCCATTCAGGTTTTCATCTTTCGTCGGCAGCTTTTGTAGAATGTTCTGCGCGCCGTCGGCACAACTTTGGAATTCAAAATAGTCCCGGAGCGATCATTATTGTCCTCGCTTTTAGAGCTGACACTTTTCGCAGCCACCTGAGCTTCATCGAGGGATCGCCGATGATACAGCGAAGCACCAGCTATCCGATCAAGATGGCAGCGCTGGTTGTCTGCCACATATCGTTATTGGCCGCGCTGGTGTGGATTTTCTAGCGCACGCATCAAGCGACGAGCCATGATACCGCATTACATCGTGCGTCATCTTGCGGGACATTTCGAAGAACTCTCGTGCTTTCAGCAACTCGAGGACGAGAGCGCGGCGCTCTATTTCAATATTGTTCACGGCGCAAAAGTTCGCAGGCGGTTCACCACGCAAGATTTGGGCGAACAATGCTCGGACTATGTGCTGATCGCGCGCGAGACATGCCCCGGGGGATTCATCAAAGAAAGAGAAATTGCGTTATTTGATGCGCCACAAAGCCTGCATCGTCGTCGCGCCGAACGTTAGCCCGCCGCCACGCTCGGCTTTGGCGGCGTGACGTTGATCGCGAGCTTGCCGTAGCGATCGGTGAAGGCCTGGGTGTCGATCTCCTCGAGCTTGATCGCGCCGCTCATCACGCCGGCCTTCCAGGCGTCGTGCTCGGGATCTCTACGGAATTCCGGCATCACTTCCCTGGCGAACAACTCAAGGGAATCGCAAATGTGCTCGTGGCTGTTCTTGCCGGCCTGGTTGAGCAGGATCACCTGGTCGATATGCGAGCTTCTAAAGCGCCGCAGCTTTTTGGCGATGGTTTCCGGCGATCCGATCAGGCCGCCGCGCAGCGCCGCCTCCTGCGCTTCCGGATTTTCCCGCTTCCACTTGTTGTACTCGTCCCACATGTTGACGGTGCCGGGCGCCGGACGTTGTCTATTTTGCGAGGCGCCGTAAAAGCGTAACGCGAACTGGAAGAAAGTTGCACCATCCGCACGCGCGCGGGCCTCCTCGTCGGTCTTCGCGCACATGAAGAACGACACCAGCGCCATGTTCGGGTTGATCTCGTAGTCGGCGAGTTTTTTCAACCGTTTTGTCATCGCATTGTAGTAAGCATGCACCCAGGCGTGCGCGGCATCGGCGCTGACGAACTGGAAGCCGAGCGCGCCAAATCCGTTCCGGCCGGCGCGCTCGATGGTCGGCAACTGCGAGCACGCCATCCACAATGGCGGATGCGGCTTTTGAACAGGTTTGGGCACCACATTGCGCAGGGGAATATCAAAATACTTGCCGTGATGTTCGCTGCCGCCCTCCCTGAACATCGGAAAGATGGCGCGGACGGCTTCCTCGAACACTTCCTTCTTGGTTTCCATGTCGCGGCCGAACGGCGTCAGCTCGGTGATCGAGGCGCTCTCGCCCATGCCGAACTCGACGCGGCCGCGGCTTAAGAGATCGAGCACCGCGACGCGCTCGGCGACGCGGGCGGGATGGTTGGTGGTGAGCTGGAAGATGCCGTGGCCGAGCCGGATGTTTTTGGTGCGCTGGCTGGCGGCAGCGAGAAAGGATTCCGGCGACGGCGAATGCGAATATTCTTCCAGGAAATGATGTTCCACGACCCAGGCATAATCGTAGCCAAGCCGGTCGGCGGTCTCCAGTTGCGTCAGCGCATCCTGATAAAGCGTGAGCTCATCGCCCGATTGCCACGGGCGCGGCAATTGCAGCTCGTAAAAGATGCCGAATTTCATGACGTCTCTCCCCGGGGACCGTTTTGTCTGTTTTGGGCAGTGTATTCTCAGGGGAATCCGAGTCCAGCCCGGACCAATTCCGCGCGGTGGAAGGCTGGCTTGCGCCGGGCGCACGAATGGGTAGTTTTGCGGGTCTGAGTCGTTGCCTCGTGCGCGACCGCTCCCCGCCGAGACCCCATGCCCACTTTCACGCCGCACCAGGAGACCGCGCTGAAGGCCGTCGCCGACTGGCTCAAGGCAAAACCCGGCAAGAACGGCACGGCGCCGATATTTCGCCTGTTCGGCTATGCCGGCACCGGCAAGACCACGCTGGCCCGTCACATCGCCGACGGCGTCGACGGCGAAGTAAAATTCGCGGCGTTCACCGGCAAGGCCGCGCTGGTGATGCGCAACAAGGGCTGCGACAACGCCTCGACGATCCACTCGCTGATTTATCGCGCGAAGGAATCCGGCGTAGAGCAGCCGAGTTTTGAATTGTGGGACGACGCGCCTGCCTCAAAGGCAAAGCTGATCGTGATCGACGAATGTTCGATGGTCGATGCCGAACTCGGCCGCGACCTGATGTCGTTCGAATGTCCGCTGCTCGTGCTCGGCGATCCCGCGCAACTGCCGCCGATCCAGGGCGGCGGCTTCTTCACCGACTGCGAGCCCGACGCGATGCTGACCGAAGTGCATCGCCAGGCCCAAAACGATCCGATCGTGCGGATGTCGATGGACATACGCGAGGGCCGCGGATTGGAGATCGGCCGCTACGGCGAAAGCGAAGTCGTGTCGCGCGCCGAGCTCGATCCCGACCGGGTGATGGGCGCCGACCAGGTTTTGGTCGGCCGTAACAACACCCGGCGCGCCTACAACATGCGGGTGCGGCAGAAGCAAAATATCGAGGATCCCCTGCCGGTTGCCGGCGACAAACTGGTTTGTCTTCGCAACAACCGCAAGAAGGGCCTGTTCAATGGCGGGCTGTGGCGGGTG
>DATBYN010000123.1:0-3732 GCA_036513695.1 Bradyrhizobium sp.
GCCGATGCTCTGGATAACCGGATCGATCTCCACCGCGTCGATGTGGCGCACGCCGTTGCGCAGGGCATGGCTGATATCATTGCCCGATCCCGCGCCGATAATCAGCACATCCGCGAATGGCAAGCCGCCGACTGCCTTCCGTAACAGGTGGATCAACGAATACGACGATCCGCCGGTATCGAAGGGCACCATCGTCTGGTGGCCAATGTTATTGGCAAAGATCGAGAGATTATCGGGTTGGTATTCAACCGCGTAATAGGGCGACCAGTAGGATTCGGAGCCATTTCGTGCTCGGGCGATGCTCGGCATTGTCACGGCCAGGAGCAAGGCGACCAGCGCCACGCCGCGCGGCAGCGTCAGGCTATCCGCCTGGCGAAGCAGATGAGCGATGCCGGCGACGGAAATGAAAAACCATACCGCCGGCGGCAACTGAAGCAGCGAGATCAACGAGAATCCGACGATGCCGACGAGGCTGCCGATGATATTCAATGTGTATCCGAGTACCCTATTTGGATAGGCATCAAACGCCCGGCCGAGCACCTGCCCCAAACCAACGAACATCAGCGCCACAAGAACAAAGAAAACGGCAGCGACCATATCGATGGGTATGGTGAATTGCGCGATATCCGCACTGCGATATTCGGTTCCGAAGAAGATTTCCTGCGGGGATTTCTGGTGTCCGACATCAATGACGAAGCCGCTCCACCACCCATAGACTGTCGATAGGGCCAGCGCCGCGACAACGGTGGCGAGGGCCAGGATCGGAAAATAGCTGAGCCAGTCTCGTCCCTGATGCGCTGCCATGCAGCCGCAAGACATGCCCAAAAAGCACGCGAGCAGGACCACATTGGTAAAGAATTGCAGGAAGATAACGTTGGCCGCGAACCAACGGATGCATGCCAATTCCAAAAATAGGACCAGGAATCCGGTCAGGAAGAGATTGAGACCCTGCGTGCGCGCATCGATTTGCGCCGGTGCCGCCACATTAGCCAAGGAGCTCGCCACTGTGTTGTCGACCACGACGGGTTTCTCCCTTCACCCGAGCACTGATAAACGCAGATCATAGGCGGCGAGAGCTCCCGGCCGACCACTGCACGCACAGAAGACGGTGAAATGGTTAAATTTTTGTAAACTGCGTGATCGAAGGCGACTGATGTCGGCCAGTGGAAAACTGAGCTGGCCGCCGCACGGCGCAACTTTGACCCGATATATTCTGTTGTCAAATCCGCAACTATTCTTCGCGGGAGCGATCCGGCTCTATCCGGATGTTTTCGTGATATTGCGCACTGTCGCGGTTTCACACGGCTTCCGCCCCGCCAAGCCATTTCCGGGTGGACGCGGCGAGAAACGGGGCTCCGCCACGCGCGGAACGCGATCACGTTATACGTCGTTCACATAAGAGCGGCGGCGCTTGCCGCTCTTTTGTATGCTTCACGGAGAGTACGATGCCAACCAAGCTCAAGATCTTTGCCATGGTCGCCGCTCTGGCGGCGGGGACCTCGGGCGCGGCGATGGCGCAATATGCCTGTCCGCCGGGGTACGTGCTTCATGGCGGCGTCTGCCAGCCCGTCCCGACGTCCCCCTATCCGTCGAACCCGGTCTCCGGCGCGGTGTCCGGGGAGGCGGCCGGGGCGGCGAGCGGCTATGCGGCGGGCGGTCCCGTCGGCGCGGTCGTCGGCGGGGCGATCGGCGCCGCTACCGGCACCGTTGCCGGCACTGCCAATGCGCTCTCGGGCGCCCCGGCAACCTCGGTCTGCGGCCCTGGATTTACCTATTACAACGGCGCCTGCTACCCGGCCCGCTAGCCTGCGAGAGACCGCACCGAGTCGGGGCCTCAGCTTGCGGTGCCGGTACAATCCCGCCGGCAAGCACGCTGCGGCCCGGCTCGCGGGTCTCAGTACGGCTCGCCGACAACGATCCTATGCGGATTTGAGCTCGACACTATCGACCGGCAGCTTTCGCAAGCGCTTGCGGCGTGTCGCCATCGACATCGAGGGCGTTGATCGGCGCCATTGACTTTGACCTTGCACCCCATGGTTATCTTGTATGTCGAGCGGAACCACTGCGGCGCTCGTGCTCGCCGGCGAGATGCTGCTCGCGCGCGAACGTCACCAGCAGGATCGGGTTGGCCGAGGCGACGGCGACCGCCATGATCGCACCCAACGCCTCGCGGCGGAGCCGCCTATCTGGCGGCCTTCCTCGCCGCGAACCTTTTCCCCGCTACGGAAGGCGAAACAGAAAGAGCAGGAGACAGCGGGATGAGTTCCCAGGGAAGGACGGATTTGCCGAAGCCCTTGGCAGGCGGCTGGCGGGTGGGCGCAAACTCGCCGACGAGGTGAGCCGCGATGTTGACCCGAGCCAGTCGAAAAGCGATGCAGCGACCACGTAACGGGTGCATTGAGTTTCAGACCAGCCCATAGCCCGAGTGCTGCCTTATGGGGTCCGGCCGGCGGGTGTAACCGCCGGCCGGAAATTTCAGCCTCAGCTCAGGACGAAACCGGCGTAACCGGCGTCGGCGGATTCCTTGCACTTCTGCAAGTACAGCGGCAGCCCGCCGGGGTAGACCAGCATCTCGCGCCTCTTGCCTGGGATGTTGGCGCCCATGTACCAGGACTGGGCGCGCGGGAACAAAGTCGCATCGACCAGTTCGGCGACATGGTCGCGCCAGGCTTCTTCCGATTCCGGCGTCGCCTCGATCCGGTGGAGGTTGTTACGCCGCATGTGCTCGATGCACTTAACGACGAAGTCGCCCTGCAGCTCGGCGCAGGTCGGCCCGTTGCAGAACGCCGACGGGCTTTGCGGACCGTAGATATAGAGCAGATTTGGGAAGTGCGCGCTCGCCATGCCCAGATGCGCGCGCGAGCCGCCGGACCATTTCTCACGCAGCGTCTCGCCGTTCGTACCCCGAATGTCGATGCTGGTCAGGCCGCCCGTGAGGAAATCGAACCCCGTCGCAAGTACCAGAATGTCGAGCTCGACTTCCCTGTCCTTCATCTTGACATCCGTCGGGGTCACTCGTTCGATTGGGGACTCGACCAGGTCGACAATTTGGACGTTCGGCTGATTGTACGCCTCGTAGTAGTGCTGCTCCAGAGACGGCCGTTTAACGCCGAACGGATGCAATGGCTTCATCGGTGCAAGCTTCTCCGCGACGGCGGGATCCTTGATCCGTGCGCGCACCTTGTCGCGCCAGAACGCATAGGCGGTATCGTTGGCCTCCTCGTTGCTCAGTACGTCCTGGTACGTGCCGATCCAAGGGCGGAAGCCGCCCCGGTTCCACAGATCCTCGTACGTCGCCTGCCGTTCCTGGTCGGAAACATCGAGCGCGTTCTTCGTAATGAAATCATAGTCGAACCCGCCGAAGGTCTGGGCGCGCTTGAGGAAGCGCTCGGGAAAAGTCTCCTTCATCCGCCGGTTGGTCTCGGCGTCGAGCTTCCGCTGCCGCATTGGCAGCGCCAGGTTCGGCGTGCGCTGGAACACGGTGAGCTCAGCGACGTCCCGGTAGACCTCCTGGATAACCTGCACCCCGCTCGCCCCGGTGCCGATGACGCCGACGCGCTTGCCCTTGAAGTCCACGCCTTCCTGTGGCCACAGGCCGGTATGGTGGCAGATGCCGCGGAAGTCCTTCAGCCCCCGGATCGGCGGAATATATGGTTTCGCGGAGAGCCCGGTGCAGAGCACGAAGAACTTCGCCCGCGTCACGCTGCCATCGCTGGCCTGCACGACCCACTG
>DATBYN010000124.1:0-2704 GCA_036513695.1 Bradyrhizobium sp.
ATAGCCCCAGTGTCGGCATCGACCAAGTCGCCGCCGACATACGTACCCGCATTTGCATGCAAGATGTCGAGTTGGCCAGCCTTCTCCAGGACTCTGGGCAGCAGCGTAGCGCAGTCCTTTGGGTCGAGCAGGTCGATGACCAACGGGATCACTGCGTCGCCATGCTTGTTGCAGAGCGCCTTCAGCGCTGCCTCATCGCGGTCGACCATCACCACGCGCGAGCCTGCGGCCAACATCGCCTCGGTACTCGCCAATCCGATGCCCGACGCAGCCCCGGTCACGGCGGCAACCTTGCCTTCCAATTCTCTCGCCATAGGTCTCCAGTTGCTGGGGTCACCACAACACGCGCCGCAGTATAGCAATCCCAAGCGGGGCTGAAACGAAATTCCGTCAGCCCGACTTCGTTGATGGCGCCTTATGCGCAAGTCTCGGACCGCAAATGTTTTCCGCTTTGCCTTCGAGCTCGGACCTTGCCCAATGCAGCAAGGGGGTCCCGATCATGCCACCCCGCCCGGCCGGAAATTCTCGATCAGCCGCAGCAACACCCGCGCGCCGGCGTCGGCGTCGGCGAGGTCGACATGCTCGTCGGGGTGGTGGCTGACACCACCGCGGCAGCGCACGAAGATCATGCCGACATCGGCGATGTCGATCATCGCCATGCCGTCATGGCCGGCGCCACTCGGCAGTTCGAACACGCGAAAACCTTCGCTCGCAATGGCCTCCGCGACTTGGGCTCGCAGCCACGGCGCGCATGGCACGGTGCGGTTCTCGTGGGTGACGTCGAGCTGCAGCGACAGGTTTCGGCGCTTGGCGATCGCTTCGATTTGCCGGACGATATCGGCGACCGCGAGCTTGCGGTGCGCGTCGGTCGACGCACGGATATCCATGGTGAAGGATACCTGCCCCGGAATGACGTTGGTCGCACCAGGCGCGGCGTGGATATAGCCGACGGTGCCGACCAGGCCGCCCTCGTCGGTCTTGCAAAAATCCTCGATCGCGACAATGCATTCGGCGGCGCCCGCGAGCGCATCGCGCCGAAGCCGCATCGGCACCGTGCCGGCATGACCGGCCATGCCGGTCAGGCTCGCCGCAAGGCGAGTGGCACCCGCAATCGCGGTCACGACGCCGACGGAAAGATTTTGCGCCTCAAGCACCGGTCCCTGCTCGATGTGAAGCTCGATATAGGCCAATAGTTCGCTGCGAACCCGCGCCGCGGCACCGATATGGTGGGGATCGAGACCAAATTGAGTGAGCGCATCGCGCATCGAAATTCCGGCGGCGTCCCTGGTGCCGAGCACGCTCTCGACAAAGGTTCCGGCGACCGCGCGGCTACCCAACAGCGTCGAGGCAAACCGAACCCCTTCTTCGTCGGCAAAGCCGATCACTTCGATCGCGAACGGCAGGCGCCGCCCTCTTTTGTGCAAATCGGCAACACAGGAGATCGCCGTAATCAGTCCGAGCGGGCCGTCCCATTTGCCGGCATCGCGGACGGTATCGTAATGGGAGCCCAGCATCAGGCAGGGCAATCCGGGACGCTCGCCTTCGTAGCGGCCGCAGACATTTCCAATGGCGTCGAGATGCGCGCGCATTCCGGCTGATCGCATCCAATCAAGAATGAGGTCGGCTGCTGCACGATGCTCCTTGGTCAGGAAAATGCGGGCGAGGTGCTCTGGCGTCTCGGAGATCGCCGCCAGCTTATCGATCCGGCCGACGATCTCGTTGCCGAGGGAAGCGGTTTGGTGCCCGCTGCTTGCCGCATTCATTTCACTCATGCTGTCCCAATGACGAAAGCCGCGGCGGTGGCAAGACGTGCTGCTCGGCCGATCGATACAAATTCGGTGCCAGCGGGGGTCTCGCGAATCCGACGGTCGCCCAAACGTCTGACTGGTACCAGCCCTCGGCCGGCAAATCATCGGATTAGACGCCTGGAAGGTCCTTTGAAGGGACCAAACTGGGGTAAGGATTGCTTAACTCCATTGCATACAATCAGAAAATGCAGCCTAAATATTAGGCCTTCAAGCTCCTGCACAACTTCCAAACCACAAGACGTTGTCGAATATATTCTTTCGTATTCAAATACTTAAACCGTGATGCTTATCAGAAAAGCTCTGGCATGAAGATTGCGACGCAGCGGTTCGGGCTCCGCCGGATTGGCGAAGCCGCGAAATCAGCGGCGGTCCAACCGCCAAAGGAGCAGGCACATGGATTTTGGCAGGATATCTCGACGGCATCTCTTGCAAGGCGGCGCGGCACTCACCCTCGGCACGGCTTTGGGCGCCCGTTCGGCTCTCGCGGCAGACACCACGATCGGCTTCATCTACGTCGGATCGCGCGACGACTATGGCTACAACCAGGCCCACGCCGCGGGCGCGGCGGCGCTCAAGAACCTGCCCGGCCTCAAGGTGGTCGAGGAAGAGAAGGTGCCGGAAACCGACGCGGTCGAGAAGACCATGGAATCGATGATCAATCTCGACGGCGCGACGCTGCTGTTCCCGACCTCGTTCGGATATTACAACCCGCACATGATCAAGATGGCGAACAAGTTTCCGAAACTGCGCTTCGAGCATTGCGGCGGCTTGTGGTCCGACAAGGACCCGAAGAACGCCGGCAGCTATTTCGGCTATATCGATGAAGCGCAATATATTTCCGGCATCGTCGCCGGTTACTCCACCAAGAGCGGAAAACTCGGCTTCGTCGCCGCCAA
>DATBYN010000125.1:0-4038 GCA_036513695.1 Bradyrhizobium sp.
GAGCGAAGCAAGTTTCGCCTTCTCGGAGAGAAATCCATAGCCGGGATGAAGAGCATCGCAGCCGGTCATCTTCGCGGCGTGAACGATCAGGCGTTCGTCAAGATAGCTCTTGGCCGAGGGTGCCGGCCCGAGGACGACCGCACGGTCCGCCATCTCTGCGCCCATGCTTTCGCGATCGGCCTCGGATACTCCGATGACGGTCTCGAGACCAAGACGTTTTGCGGTGCGCAGGATGCGCACGGCGATCTCGCCCCTGTTCGCAATGAAGAGCCGGTTCAGTGCCATGGTCAGGCCGGTTCGATGTAAAACAGCGTCTGGCCGTATTCGACCATTTCGGCATCGTCGACGCAGATCTCGCGAATGACGCCGGCCGCTCCCGCACGCACGGAGGTGAACAGCTTCATCACCTCGATCAGGCAGATTTCCATATCGGCTGTCACGCTCTGGCCGAGTTCGACGTAGGACGCCGCGCCCGGCTTTGGCGCGCGGTAGAACGTACCGAGATTGGGCGCCTTCACCGCGATGCATCCCGCCGGTGCGCTTGACACTTCCTTGGCCGGAGTCGGTGGAGGTGCGAGATGGCCCATGCCCTGTGGGGTCGTTGCATGCGCATGAGCAGAGGCCGGAGCATGCGCCACAGTCGTATGTTGCGGCAGCGCCGCGACGCGGGCCTTTGGATCGGAGGATAGGAAGAGTTCAAGCCCGTCAATCTCGAGATGCATCTCGTCCCAATCAGACGCCTCGAACAACTCGATCAGCGCTTCGATATCTTCAGGTTTCACGACCGCTGTCATTTTCTTCTCGTTTTCCGTCATGAATTAGCAGTCTCCGCCACCATCATTTCTCCGGCTGCTTTTTTGGTCTGCGAACGGATGGCGGCGATGAGGAGCGGCAGAACCGGCTCGCCAACGACGAATTCTAGGTTTTCTTGCAGCGCCGCCCGGATTCCTTCGTCGCTGGCGATGGCCCCGCCCCGCGCGCCACGATACCCGCGGATCAGGCCGGGTAGCCGCTTCGGATCCTCGCCCCCTTCGACCGCACTAAGGTCGATCAAGTTTTCCGATGGTGCCTCCGATGGCCGGTGAACAATGAGCCGGCTTCTGGCTCTCGCCCATCGGGTCAGCACATTGAGCCGCTCGTCGGACGTCTCGTCCGGAGTTACCACATCAAGCGCGCCTTCGAAGATCCGGCCAAGCGCGCCATCGACGGTAACGATCCGGCCCGAAAGGAATTCAAGACTGCCCGAGCCGCAGCCGACCACGCAGGGTAGACCGAGCGCGCGACTGACGACCGCGGCGTGCGAGGTTGAGCCGCCCACCTCGGTGATGATCGCCTTGGCGGCAAGCATGCCGTGCACGTCTTCGGGACTGGTCGTCGGCCGAGCCAGAATGACGGCCTCACCGGCCTTCGCCCGCGCCTCAGCTTCGTCGGAACTGGCCACGACGATGCCGCGTCCGACGCCCGGGCATGCGCCTTCGCCACACGCGATCACCTTGGCAATGTCCAACTGTCCGTCGGACAGACGCGGCGCCAGGATCAGCCGCACCTGTTCGGGCGTGATGCGGTCGAGCGCGGTTTCCTCGCTAATTGCACCTTCGCGCGCCATGTCGACGGCGATGCGTATCGCGGCCGCAGGCGCCCGTTTGGCCGAACGACTCTGCAGCAGGAAAAGCTCGCCCTTCTGCACCGTAAACTCGATATCCTGGACATCGCCGTTCTCGCGCTCAAGCGTCGCCGAAGACGCCATCAGGGCTTCGTAAGCCCCGGGGACGCTAGTCTTCATCGTCTCCAGCGCATCGGGGGTAACCCTGCCCGAGACGATATCTTCGCCCTGTGCGCGGGCAAGATACTCGCCAAACGGCTTAACATCGCCCGTCGACGGGTTTCGGCTGAACAGCACTCCCGTGCCGCTGCGGTCATCCAGATTGCCGAACACCATGGCCTGCACGGTCACGGCGGTTCCCAGATCGTGTGGAATGCCGTGATGCTCGCGGTAACGCCTGGCGCGGCGTGAATTCCAGGAGCAAAACACGGCGCGCACCGCGGCCAGCAGACGCTCGGAAGCCGTTGCAGGCAGCGGCGAGCCCGTGGCTGCCGCGATCTGCCTATTCCAGCTTTCTGCGTTACCGTCCCTGGGAAAATCCTCGACGCCGGTCTTGAGCACGATATGCGCATAGAGATCGAAGAAGCGGCGATGGACATCGCGGGCGAAAGCTGCGTCACCGCATTCGACGGCGAGCGCCTTTTCGGTGTCTGGTATGATGCCGAGATTGAGGATCGTATCCATCATGCCGGGCATCGAGACCGGTGCACCGGAGCGCACAGAAACCAGCAGAGGCCTATCGCCCTCGCCAAAGCTGCGCCCGGTACGCTTTTCCAGGTCGGCCATGCCGTCGAATATCTGGGCTTCCAATTCGGAAGAAAACGAGCCGTCCGCCAGAAACGCCCTGCAAGCTGCAGTGGTGACGACGAAAGCAGGAGGCACCGGCAACCCAAGCGACATCATGCGCGCGACCGACCAGGCCTTGCCGCCGATGAGCGACCGGTCCGGCAACATGCTGCCGTCCAGACTGATCACCCATTGTCTGTTGGATCCCATGCACCGAATCCTATTCGACACGTTCGCGGCCAAGCGCACGAAGAAGGTCTTCGTGCAGCTCAAACCACACGGTATGATAGCTGGCGATGCGGGCGTCGCTGACCCATTCGATCGCGCCGTCCTCGGCCTTCTCCAGCGCCGCCGTCAGCATTTCCATATAGATGCCAAGGCGCGGCAGACCCGCCGCCATCCGCTTCAGGATCGGTTCGGAGCGCTCATGCAGATCGCCGAGCCGGTCGATGATCTTCTGATCGCGATCCTTGTTCGAATGGTCGTTGGGCAGCTTCTCACCACCGACATCCATGGTCTGCCAGTCGGTGATGAGGTGCTTCAGCAAGACATTGATCTTCTCGAAATCGTCATAGGCCGCGTTCATCGCGGCGCTCGAGCGCTGGTCGGCATAAACGCGCGAATATTCCGACCTAAGCGCCACCTGCGCCGGCGCCGTCAGCATGAATTTGCCGCCGGTCCGCGCCACGCGGCCCCGACTTTCTGCCTCCTCGAGCAGCGACGCTACCCGCTCGGCATCCATGCCGACGATCTCGGCAATGTCCTTCGGCATCGCATGCTTCTTTATGGCCAGCCCATGAAGGGCAAGATGCATGTCGCTCATTTCAGGAAATCACCTCTTCACATGTTTCTGCGCCGGTCTTCCCAGCCGAGATGACCCTGTCGCGTATGGTTCGCCTGAGAATCTTGTTGGCCGAACTCTTCGGCAGCTCGGGCCATATCTCGATGCCCTTGGGGCATTTGTAGTTGGCGAGGCTCGCTCGCGCATGATCGAGCAGGGCAGCGGCGTCGAGGCCCGGCCGGCCGGAGACGACGGCATGGACCCGGTCGCCCCAGCGCTCGTCGGGAAGACCGATCACCGCCGCCTCGACGACACCCGGAAAAGCCAGAAGCACATCTTCCACTTCGCCCGGATAGATGTTGTATCCGCCGGAAATCAGCATGTCGTTCTTGCGATCGAGGATGTAGAAGAAGCCGTCGCGGTCCATCCAGCCGACGTCGCCGGTGTGCAGCCAGCCGTTGCGGAACACCTCTTCGGTTTGCTCCGGACGGTTCCAGTAATGGGCCATGGTCTGCGGGCCGCGGCAGACGATCTCGCCCTTCTCGCCGGGCTGCACGGGCTTGTCGTCGTTGTCGAATATGGCGACATCGACCATCATGAAGGGCCGCCCGCACGAGCCGATGCGATCGTGATCCTCGGGCTTGAGGCAGGTGATGACCATCGGGCTCTCGGCCTGACCATAGCTCTGAGCAAAGACGCGGCCGAAGCGCTCTTCTGCGCGCTGGAGAAGATTGGGCGAAATAGGGGACGCGCCATAGGCGATGCGCCGAAAGTTGAGCTTTGCCTTCTCCAACTCCGGTTCTTCCATGATCATGGCGAGCATGGTCGGTACCAGGAAGGTCAGGCTCGCCTTTTCACTCTCGGCAAG
>DATBYN010000126.1:0-11354 GCA_036513695.1 Bradyrhizobium sp.
GCAGATACGGTCCTCCCGGCAACGATGAAGTTTCGCTCTGCTGATGTTGATGACAAATTTAAGATTCATATTGATCGTCCTGGCACTTTTGCTGGTGGCTCATCCAGCAAATGCGCAGGATGCGCACGGTTCCTCGCCACAGCCAGCGACGACCCCCGCGCAGGCGCAGCAGACACTCGACATCCTGCAGGATGACCAAAAGCGCGCACAACTGATCCAGACGTTGCGGACGATCGCAAGGGCATCGCAGCCTATACCGTCGACGCCGACGGCGTCATCGCCCGTGCCGGCCGACAATCTCGGAGTGCAGCTTCTGGTTCAGGTTTCGGACTGGTTCGGCGATGTATCAAGCCAGCTCGCCGCCGCCGCACGCAACCTGTCCGATTTTCCGATGATCTGGCGCTGGCTCGTTCAACTGGCGACCGATCCGATCGCGCGCCAGACCCTGTTCGATACGGCGTGGCGGCTCGCGCTCGTGATTGTGTGTGCGTTCCTGGCCGAGCGGATCATCCGGCGAGCGATACGCCGGCCGCTGGCCGCCGTTGACCGCTACGTCCCGCGCCGCGCACGTCAACCGGTCGACCTTCAACCGCCCCCTTCCAGCGAAGCCGCATCGATCGCCGATGCTCACGAATTGCGCCGCTGGCATTTGACTTTGGCGTACGCATGGCAGCTCGTGCTCCGGCTCCCCTTCGTCCTCACTCGACTGTTCTTGGAGCTGTTGCCGGTGCTCTGCTTCGCGGCCATCGGCAACCTTCTGCTCGCAACGCATCTCGGCCGGGAAGCGACGGCGCGCGTGGTCATCCTGGCGTTGGTCAACGCCTATGTGCTTTACAGCACGATCCTCTATGTGAGCGCAGCGGTGGTTTCGCCAGCGTCGAGCCAACCGAGCCTGCTTGTTATTCGCGATGAAACCGCCGCGTATTTCGATGTGTGGTGGACGCGCATCGCTGCGGTGACGGTGTTTGGCGTGGCGATCGCCAATATCGCGCTGCTGCTCGGCCTGTATCAGCCCGCCTATGTGGCCGTGGTCAGGCTATTGATGCTCGTGGTTCACCTGTTCGTTGTCATCATCATCCTGCAATGCCGCCGCAGCATCGCCGACGCCATCCGTGCGCCGGAGGGCGAGACCGGGCCCTTCGCCATGATGCGCAATCGCCTCGCCGACATCTGGCACATTCTCGCGATTATCCTCAATCTGGCGCTGTGGGCGGTGTGGGCGCTCCAGGTGCAAAACGGTTATGCGCTGCTGCTGCGATATTTCTTCGCCGGCGTCGCGGTGCTGGCCATTGCCCGGCTCGCATCGATTGCAATCATGACGGCACTCGATCGCATCTTTCGGATCAGCCCGGAGTTTTTGCGGCAATTTCCGGGGCTCGAGGCGCGTGCCAACCGGTATTTTCCTGCGCTGCGTGCCATCGTTTCCGGCGTAATCGCGGTCATTACCCTGATTGCCCTACTCGAGGTGTGGGGTATCGATGCGACCGACTGGTTATCCGGTGACCGCATTGGCGGGCGCCTGCTTTCCGCCTTGGTGACGATCGGCATCGCGGCCGTCGTCGCGCTTGCGATCTGGGAGACCACCAATGCCGGCATCGATCAGCACCTGGTGCGGCTTTCACGCGAGGGACGATATGCGCGCGCTGCCCGCTTGCGGACCTTCCTGCCGATGCTGCGCACGACGCTGCTATCGGTCATTGTCACCGTCGTCGCGCTGACCGCGCTCAGCGAGCTTGGCGTCAATATCGCGCCGCTGCTGGCCGGCGCCGGGATCGTCGGCATCGCCATCGGTTTCGGCT
This sequence comes from Bradyrhizobium sp., assembly GCA_036513695.1. Taxonomy (GTDB): domain Bacteria; phylum Pseudomonadota; class Alphaproteobacteria; order Rhizobiales; family Xanthobacteraceae; genus Bradyrhizobium. The sequence goes on from DATBYN010000126.1 coordinate 1,800, forward strand.
CTCAGAAGCTGGTGCAGGATCTCATCACCGGCCTGTTCCTGCTGTTGGAGAACGCCATGCAGGTCGGCGATACCGTCACGGTGTCCGGGCTATCGGGCGTGGTCGAAAACCTGTCAATCCGCACCATCCGGCTGCGAGCGGGCGATGGCTCCATTCACATCGTTCCATTCAGTTCGGTCACGAGCGTCACCAATACCAACCGCGGCATTGGCAATGCCTCGGTCAGCGTCAATGTGGCCTTCAAGGAAGACACCGACCGCGTCGGCACGGTGCTGAAGGAGATCGCCGCGGAGATGCGCAAGGAGCCCGCCTTCAGGCCGATGATTCGCGGCGACCTCGACCTCTGGGGCGTCGACAGAGTGGACGCCTCGATGGTGACCATGGTCGGCCAAATCGAATGCACCGATGTCGGACGCTGGCCGGTCCAGCGCGAATTCTACCGGCGCATGAAGAAGCGGTTTCAGGAGCTCGGCATCGAGATAGCGCGCCCTGCGCAAACGGTCGTGTTACAGAATTTGCCCGTCGAGCAGCTGGTTTCCCTGGCAGCAGAAGCGGAGGATGAACCTCGGCGACGTTCTCCGGCGATCGCGCCTCGCGGCTGATCGTTGGCGAGAGCCCCGTCACACGCCGACGATCTTCGCCTAATGACCGGTAGATTGTCGGCTCATTTTTTCCAGTAGCTCCCGCATGGCATCGAACTGCGAGCCAAAACCTTTCCAATCTCCGGCCTTCAATCGCTCCACCGCTTGATTGTAGCGATCAAGCGCCTGCTGCGCCTCACTTGCCGCCGGACCCGTCGCGGGCGCCTCCCCTGTCGTGCTCGAGACCGCCGGCGCGGCACCCGGCCCTACGAACAGCGCTTCCAACGCCTCGGCCAGCGTCTCCTTCATCACGACATGTTCACCATAGGCTGCGATCACGCGTTTCAGCTCCGGCAAATGTCCGTGCTCGGCGCGCAGATAGAGCGGCGACACATAGAGAATCGAATTCTCGATCGGGATCACAAGCAGGTTTGCGCCACGTATCACCCGTGAGCCCATCTGATTCCACAGCGTGAGTTGCTGCGAGATCTCGGTATTCTGATTGATCCGTGCCTCGATCTGGAACGGCCCGTAGACCAGTTTCTCCTTGGGGAATTCGTAGACGATCAGTTTGCCGTAGTCAGGTGCGTCGCAACGCGCCGCGAGCCACGCGATCATGTTGTCGCGGCGACTCGGCACCATGGGAAGCATGAGGAAGAATTCGGCCTGCGGCTCGCCGGGCAGCCGCATGATGATATAATAAGGCGTCATCACCGAGGTGCCGTCGCCACCCGGCTGGCGCGGGAACTGCCAGAAATCCTCGCGGTTATAGAAAACGTCGGCCGCCTCCATGTGGTAGGTTTGATACAGCCGCGCCTGAATCAGGAATAGATCTTCCGGATAGCGAATGTGCTTCTGCAAGTCCGGTGGCATCGCCGTGAACGGCTTGAACAGGTTCGAAAAGATCCGCTGATAGGTCGCGGCAATCGGATCGCCGGGGTCGATCAGATAGAAATCGACGGTCCCGTTATAGGCATCGACGATAATTTTCACCGAATTGCGAATGTAGTTGAGATCGAGCTCCGGCACCGGCTGCGCGGACGGGAAATAGGAACTCGTCGTATAGGCGTCCTGCATCCAGAACATTCGCCCATTGCTGATCACCAGATAGGGATCATGATCGAGCCTGAGGAACGGAGCGATGGCGCGCACCCGTTCCCTTATATTGCGCCGGATCATGATCCGGCTGTCGTCCGTGATGTAGCTTGAGAGAAGCAGGTTCGGATCGTTGAAGTAGTAGGCGAACAGCGTCCTCCACACCGTCGCTCCAATCGGAATACCGCCGGCGCCGTCATAGGCCGCATAGACGTTGTCTTTGCCCTTCGGATAATCGAACTCCGGTGTGCTGCCCTTGACGATGACGTAGTCGTCGCTCTCTTCGCCGAAGTAAATACGAGGCTCGTCGATCTTGGGACCGCCGTCTGCAACGGGAGGAATATCCCGCAAATAGAAGAATGGCAGCCCTTCCGGGCTCTTGCGATTGACCGGGCTCATCACCGCGCCGTTGCCGTGGGTAAACAGCACGTGGCGGTTAACCCAGGTCTGGGCGTTCGGCGGCAGCAAGGAGGACCGCAGTTCGCGAGCCGAGAGCATCACACTCTGGTAGGAACCATCGAGCCAGTAGCGGTCGACATCAAAATCATGGAATTTGTAGTAGGTGCGGATCTCCTGCAGCTGGGCGTAGGTATCCGACAAGGGCAGCCAATCCCACAGCCTGATATTTTCGATCGTCGCCTTGTTGGCCTCCAGCGTCTTGAAGGTCAGCTTCTGTTCGGCAGCAAACGGCTTGGCTGCGATCTGATCGAGATTGTAGGCCTGCCTGGTGAGCGCGATGTTGCGCTCGATATAGGGCTTCTCGAGCTGCAACTCGGATGGTTTGACGAAAAACTGCCGGAACAGCACCGGGATCACGCCAGACAGCACGAAGGAGCCGATGCCGACCAGCAGGAACGCGGCGGCAGGAAGCCGGTAGGTGCGCACCCCCAGATTCATCCACGCGGCGAACGCCGCGACGATCGAAAGCCCGATCATCAGCCACAGGCCCGGCAGCCCGACATGGATGTCGGTGTAGCTCGCGCCGACGACGACGCCGTTGTCGCCGTAGAGCAGGAGATAGCGGTCGAGACCATAGGACCAGGCCTTCACCGCGAACAGAAGACCGGCCAGCGCAGAGCCATGAGCAATCACCGTCGGCGACATTGATCGGTTGTGGGCGTCGTATTCGATGTCGCCGTGCATCCAGTAGATGGCTCCGGCGAAAAGCGTGCTCAGAACAATTGCGAGCAACATCCAGTTCTTGATCGCGATATAGGCGGGCAACGAGAAGAGATAGAAGCCGATGTCTTTGCTGTAGAGCGGATCGTCCGCGTTATATGGCACCTGATAGAGAAACCGCAGATAGATGCCCCAGTTGCCGGCTTCAGCCGCAGCAACCGTTAGAGCAAGCAAGCCTGCACCAGCTGCGATCATCCGGGGCCACGGCAGTCGACCACGCATGAGCGTGAACAGACTGGGCGGCGGCGCATGGCTCGTCGGGTTCCAGGCGGAGGCGGCGACAGATGCCGGCTGAGGCCGGCCAAAGCGAAGCGCGAGCCATCCGTTCAGCCAAAGGATGATTGCGGTCGCCGTCCAAGCAGCGAAGAAGACGACGGCTTTGGCGCCGATCGTCGTCAAGAAAACCGGCAGATAGCCGATTGAGGAAAACCACAGCCAATCAACCAGGAAGTCGCTCGCGAGGCCGAACAGGAACAGGCAAATCCCGGCCACGACGGCCAACATGATGAGCCCGACCATGGCGCTTCGCCGTGGTGCCTTCCGTCCGGGTCCGGTGATCCCGATCGTCATGGTCTGATGATAGCGGAAATGACAAGCGCTTGCCGCTGGATTCGTGGTCGGGACCTGCGCGTCTATGCCAACGTATGAACAATCACCGGCCCGGCGACTGCCGTGGCTGGACCGATCAGCAGAGGCGCGAGGTTCTGTTCGCTCCACGCGAGGCCGCGTCTGTTCGACTCCTCCGCTCCCGCGTGGTTGTTGAAGATGCTGATCGCGGTCACCGTGTCGTCCGGCGCATAGACAACGTAATAGGCCATGAAACCTTCGACATCACTGATGATCGGAATGGCCCCCTCCTTGATCCTGCGTGCCAGTTCCTCAGCCATGCCAGACTTTGCTTTGCCCTGACGAATGGCGGCATACATGGGCTCCTCCCTCACAGCTGGGCTGCCCTGGGTCACGGCCATGCATCAGCTCAAAATGGCGGGACGCGAGCAGCGGAGTTTCCCCGCATACTAAACCCTACGCCATTGCCCGCAACGAAGAATTGGATCGGCAAAGGGAAGCAAATTCTTTTCGGTCACAACGTGATCGTCTCAAAGCGACGGCGTTCGGAGGCTTTTGCGACGGCTTCGGTCCGGGTGCGCGCGCCCAGTTTCCGGAACACGGATTCAACATGGAATTTCACGGTGTGCAGCGAGATGTTCAGGCGGCGCGCAATGGCCTTGTTGGTCATGCCTTCGGCAAGCGCCGCCAGCACTTCGAGCTCGCGCGGCGTCAGTAGCGCGTGACCCTCGGGCTCGCGCACCGCGCCGAAGCCTGAATCCGCTGCACCAGGCAAACGGACGATCAGGCCCGCTGCGACCGCCCGGATCGCAGCATCGATCTGGCTCGAATCCGCGTCGCGCGATAGCACGCCGGCCAGATCATCGTCAGCGCCTCCAAGCGCGACGACGGGGAGGGTTTCGCCCGGCGGGCCGTCACCGTCCGCCAGCACTATGTCGGCGCTGTCCCGCACGTCGACGACAACATGGCCGGCCTCGGCGACCGCCTGGCTTAAGGCGCTGCGGCGCGACGAATCCGCCGCATGAACTGCGACGCGAAGTCGCCCGGTTGGCGTCAGTTTGTTGGCCAGCTGGCTCATGCGGCCTGCCGTTCTGCAATCGTCGCCTGCACATTTATCACCGCGCCGCTCCTGATCAGGCGGAGATCTGCCTTTCGCCCGATGCTGTCGGAACCGAACAGCCTTGCCAGTCTCCGAAACCGATGCGTCGACGTCCCGTCAACACTCAAGATGATGTCGCCCGCCAAAATTCCCGCCTGCGCCGCGGGGCCGCCTTCGACGACCGACATCACCATCAACCCGCTGGACTGTCCGGCGGACTCGCGCAGCGCATCGGGCACCGCGACGGCCTGCAAGGCGACCCCGAGCCAGCCGCGCGCGACGCGGCCGTCCTTGAGCAGCTGCGGCACGATGCGTTCGATGGTTGCGGTTGGTATCGCAATCACCTGGCCGCGCGGTCCGAAGGTCGACATCCCCAAACAACTACCTGCTGCGTCGAAAACCGGCCCGCCCTCCTCGCGCTGGGCCAGCCGAAGATCAAGCACGATGCGCCGGTTGATCAGGCCGCCGCGGCTGGAATGCCATTCGGGCCCGGCGAGATTGACGAGCCCGAGCCGTGCGCTGGCAGCCCCGCTTCCGTCGGCGCCGATCGCGAGCGCCAGCGCGCCGGTCAGCGCCTGGCCGGCGGCGATCGATGGCGAGGCAATCGGCGTCGCCAGCCGCAGGATGGCGATATTGGTCGAGGGATCGCGTCCGGCGATCTTGGCCGTCAGGGCCGCGCCACCCGGCGCGACCAGTTCAAATTCGTCCTTTCGCGGCAGCGACTGTTCGGAGGCGACGACGATGTCCGATCGCCACACCGTGCCGGTCAAGTGCCGGCCGTGCCGAAGCCCGATCGCGACGACGGCGGTTTTTGCGAGCTCCGCGCGCGCGGCGAGCGCATTCGAGAATTGGGCCAACAGGTCTGGTTGATCGATCATGGGTAAATCCTATCCAGTTAAGATAGGTACGAAACTGGGCGTTGCCGCAGGGAGAGACTATCGGCCGGACGGCCGGGTTGGTCCCGGCCATTTGACCGGGCTTGCAAAACCGGAGGTCCGACGGTCGTTCCATGCCCCCCTGCGCCGCCCGGCATCGGGCCCAAAATAGAGTCGATCTTTATCGCGCCGGATCAAGGCCCGAGCATAATTTGCTCTTCGCCATCCTCGATTTGGAATGGACTCGCCGTGGTCCCGGATTCAGAATCGCCTTATGGGACAGATCAATCAGATCAGACAATGTCCGCAGTGCGGCGCGACGCTCGCGCCTGTGCTGGATTCGGAGGATCAGCGCCGTCGTGCACTCCAGTGCGAGGAATGCGCGCGGCCTGATCCATTCAGATCCGGCAACGCCAACGGATGGCTGCGCGGCGAGCTCCGTCCACCAAAATAGGCCGACTAACCCATCCCCGCCATCTGATGACGCCGATCGATCGATCCGCGACCAGCCTTTTCCTCGCCATCCGGGCAACCGGTTCGGCCGGAGCCCGTGATTTCGGCATAGACCGCGATCGGACGAGGACGCCCGATCAGGAACCCCTGCATTTCGTCGCAGCCTTCGCGGATCAGCGTCCGGAGCTGGTCGTTGGTCTCGACACCCTCGGCAAGCACCGGCAGCCCCAGCCCATGCGCAAGCCCGATCACGGCGCGCACGATCGCGAGCGAGCGATCGGTGCGGCCGAGGCTTGCGACGAACGAGCGGTCGATCTTGATCCGGTCGAGTGGCAGCGCTTGCAGATAGGACAGCGAGGAGTATCCGGTGCCGAAATCGTCCAGCGCGATGCGGACACCCAAAACCTTCAGCGCATTGAGGATCGAGGCGGCGCGCGCGACGTTCTCGATCAATACCCCCTCGGTAATTTCCAATTCGAGCCGTGCGGGCGGGATTCCGCTTTCGTGCAGCACGGTTCGGACCAGATGTTGCAGATCGCCTCTGCGGAATTGGATCGCCGAGACGTTGACGGCGACTTGCAGCGTATCGTCCCATGATGCCGCTTCGCGGCAGGCCTGCCGCAGCACCCATTCTCCGATCTCGACGATCAGCTCGCTCTCTTCGGCAACCGGGATGAATTCCGCCGGCGGCACAATGCCGCGTTGCGGATGATGCCAGCGCACCAGCGCTTCAAATCCGATGATCTCGCCGTTGCTGTGGCGTTGCGGCTGGTACTCTAAAAACAGCTCACTGTTCGCCACCGCCGACCGCAGGTCGCGCTCCAAGGCACGGCGGTCGCGCAACTGCTGATCCATGGCGGGCGTGAAGAAGCGAATCTCGCCGCGGCCTTCGTGCTTGGCGCGATAGAGCGCCGCGTCGGCATTCGCGAACAGCGACCTCGCGTCCTCTCCATCCCTTGGGTAGACGGCTATCCCGACGCTGAGGTCGAGGTCAAAGCAGTGGCCGTCGATTTCAATGCCCTGTTCAAGCGCATCGCGCAGCCGGATCGCAAGCAGCTCGGCGCTCGACGGCAGCGGATCCTGTTCGGTGATCGCGATGAATTCGTCACCCCCGATGCGCGCAAGGAAGGCGCCTTGGGCGGCGACCTGAAGGCGCTGCGAGGCTTCGCGCAGCGCCTTGTCGCCCATCGAATGCCCAAACAGGTCGTTGATCTCTTTGAAACGGTCGAAGTCGATGCAGAGCACCGCGAAATTGCCGCCGCGCTGGCGGGCACCGTCGAGCGCCCGCGTAAACTGGTTATCCAGCGCGGCGCGGTTCGGCAGATCCGTCAGCGCGTCGTGACACGCCAGATGCAGGATGCGCTGCTCGGCACGCTTGCGGTCGGTCATGTCGAACGCTACCGCAACGGCAGCATCGCGGTCGTTGTAGCGCAACGGCCTCGCCTCGATGGCGACGTCGATCACCCTGCCGTCGGCCGTGACATGGCGACGGGTTTCATGCGCCGTCTGCATGCCCTTGTTCAGGCGGAACTCGTCGTGCAGTAAAGCGGCCTCCTCGGGAACGCGCAGCTCTTCCACCGTCATCTGGAGCATCTGCTCGCGGCTGTAACCATAATGGCGGCACGTCGCGGCGTTCACCGCCAGAAGTTCGAGCGTATTGATATCGACCACCCACATCGGAAGCGGATTTTCCTCGAACAGCAGACGGAACGAGGCCTCGCGGCGCTTCAAGTCGGTGATGTCGACGCGGATGCCGATGCTGCCGCCCTCCGCGGTGCGGCGTTCCTCGATCCGGACCCAGCGATCCCCCGACAATTGTTGTTCGTGCGTGCTCTGCGGTTGCGCATGTCGGGCGAGGCGCTCGCGCAACCATTGTTCTTCGCAACCCTTCGCCTCCGGATATTGTCCGCGCGACAGCCCGAAGCGGAGCGTCTCCTCAAAACTCGCACCCGGCGCGATGACGTCGAGGCTATCGGCGTAAGCTTCGGCGTAGCGCCGGTTCCACATAACGTAGCGATCGTCCGCATCGAGGATCACGAGGCCTTCCGGCACGACGTCCAATGCATCGATCAGGGTCGTATGCGCCGCACGGGCGGCGGCCTCGGCGCGCTCGGCATTGGATTTTGCCTCGGTCAGTACTTTTTCGGCGTGAAAGCGTTCGGTGATATCCTCATGGGTCGCGACCCAGCCGCGATCCGGCATCGGCCGATGGCAAATCTGGAAAACGCGGCCGTTCGCCAATTCGACGATAGAATCGTGCACCCCTTCGGTGGTTACGAGGCCGTTGCGCCAATCGAGGTATTCATCTTTGGTCATGGCGGGAAAGCTTCCCGCCTTGAATCGTAGTTCGACGATCTCACTCAGAAGTGTACCCGGCCCCACGCTTTCCGGCGGCAGATCATACATGTCGATATAACGGCGATTGCACACGATCAGCCGCTGATCGCCGTCGAAGAAGCAAAGGCCCTGCGACATGTTGTTCAGCGCCGAGTCGAAGCGATCGGCGATCTCGCGAGCCTTGGCCTGCTCGTTGAGCGCGGTCATCTCCGCCGTTCGTGCGCGCCTGCCTTCGGCGAACAGCTCCGCCCGCGATGCGACCAGATTGACCAGATCGCGGTAGTTGGTGTTCATCATCCGGATCAGCGGCACCAGCAGCAGGCAAAGATCCACGCCGACGCCGACCAGCAGAGGTTCGCCGGTGAACATCAGCCGCAGCGAAACCGGAAGCGCGGAGATCAGCAGCGTGAGCCGGGCGGCGCTCGGAAAGCTGCCCAGGCAATAGGCGCTGGCGACCGAGGCCATGAAGACGAGCAGCGCGAGCGGGCCACGCGAATCCAGATCGACAAATTCGAACAGCGCCAGCGCCCAGCACGAGAAGGCCGCGTTGAGCGCGGAGGCCAGGATGCGGGTCCTGAAGAGATGCTCGAGCGCCTGCTCGGCGGTGGGGGTAACGCCTCGCAACTTCACCCAATAGACGATCCGCGATGCACTGGAGACGAGCAGCAGCCCTGTGACGCCAAAGCGAAACCAGAACGGCAGCGACGGCGGCAGCACGTAGGAAATCGTCATGCTGTTGATGATCAGGACGCCATAGAGAACCGGGATCTGTGTCGTCAGGATCCGGAACTGCTCGATGAGCAGCGCGCTTCCCGCCGGCGTCTTGGCGTTGCCGAGATAAAACCAGCGCCGAACGGCCTTTCGCGCTTTCATCGGGACGGCGGCTCTGATCATGGCGCAAAGCTAGTCGAGAAGCCGACAATTGCCCGTAAACAACCTTGGTAAGGGTGAACTTAAAATCCAAATTAGTTTGCGTGGAACCCAATCACCCGGTTTCCTCAAACCGCTCAAACCGCGTGCAGGAATCCAGTAGTAATACGGTACCGATGCCGACACAGCCTGCTCGCTGCGGCAACGTGATACCGCCGCGAGTCCTTGGCCATTGCCGTGAAGCAGGCGATCTCCGCACCGGTTGGAAGGCCGAGCCGCCGCTCATATTTCTTCCATTCGTCACGGGATCGCGAAAACTGGCGATCTTCCCCTACATCGGTCCCGCAGTTTAAAATAACCAAATGCCCACCAGCTTTCAGGAAATACTCGACGCGTTCGAATTCGTTGACGGCGGCCTCGGCGCGCACGAGGCTTTCCTGTGCAAGCAGACAGGCAAAGTCCATTGGCGCTCCGGCCTCTCCGAGCTGGACGAGTTGAA
>DATBYN010000127.1:0-4996 GCA_036513695.1 Bradyrhizobium sp.
GCGTAATTGGCGGCCTGGCGCACCCGCTTGTCACGAAACGGCGAGTTGCCGGTCGTGTTGAGGACGTAGGGCCAGGTATGGGGGTAAGGCCACAGACTGATCTGGAAACCGGCCGATTTGAGGCTATCGATCGTATCGGCCGGCGGCACCTCAATCCAGTCCACTTGACCGGCGCGCAAGGCAGCTACGCGGGTGGTGGCCTCCGGCATCGGCATCACGATCATGCGGTCGAGCTTCGGGATGCGGTCCTTGTCCCAGTAGCCCGGGTTGCGTGCCATCTCCACGCTGACGCGCGGCGTCACCTTGGTGATCTGGAAAGGGCCGGTGCCGGCCGGCACCTTCGAGAATTCGGTCCAGTTGCGGCCGGCCTTCTCCCATGCGGTCGGGCTGACGATCAGGATGCGCGGTACCAGATACGGGAAATGGCTGAACGGTACCGTAGTGTTGATCGCGATCGTGTAGTCGTCGAGCTTTTCCCAGCTCTTCAGCATGCTGACGATCGAGCGCACGATTGGCGAGGCCTGGGCGTCGAATTGCGGTGACTTGTCGTCGTAGATCCGGCCGAGCGTGAATACGACTGCGTCGGCATTGAAATCAGTGCCGTCGTGGAATTTGACGCCCTTTCGCAAGTGGAAGATCCAGCGCGTGCGATCGGCCTCGTCGACCTCCCAGCTGGTGGCGAGACCGGGGGTCACGTCGGCCGTCTGATCGGTGTGCTTGAAGTCCCAATTGACCAGTGCGTCGTAGGCCGGATAGCCGAGGAAGCGGAACCCCTCGCCGCCGTTGTTCGGAATGCCGCCGGTGGTCGGGATGTCGGACGCGGTCATTCCGACGCGCATGACCTTGTCGGCGTGTGCGATACCGAGCGGTGCGGCGCTCAAGCACGCGACCGCGATGAACAGACCGATCCGAGCGCGGGGGTGAAGCAAAACGTGTCCGACCATGGCGATCCTCCGGATTCGTTGGCGTGATTTCGGGCAACATCGATGCCAGAACCACTGGGGTATCCTCAAGCCGCAACCTTGATCCGCTCCTCGGCGCGCCAGCAGCGCGCGACATGGCCGTCGCCGCAGATAACGGGAGCCGGCATCGTTTCGCCGCATAGCGGCAGGGCATAGGCGCAGCGCGGGGCAAAGCTGCAGCCGGGCGGCAACGCCGCGAGGTTCGGCGGCGCGCCGGCGATCGTCATCAGCCGGCTGCCCGGTTCGACGCCGTGCAGGTTCGCGGCGAGCAAGCCCTCCGTATAGGGGTGTGCGCGCTTCCTGAGCACGTCGCGCACCGCACCGGTTTCGACAAAGCGGCCGGCATACATCACGGCAAGCCGGTCGCTGACCTCGACCGCGGCGCCAACATCGTGGGTCACGAATATGACCGCCATGCCGAGCTCGCGCTGCAATTCGCGCAAGAGCAGTAGGATCTGGATCTGAACGGTGACGTCGAGCGCGGTGGTCGGCTCGTCGGCGAGCAATACCGTCGGGCTGCACGACAGCGCCAATGCGATCATCGCCCGCTGGCGCATGCCACCCGACATTTCATGCGGATAGGAATCAAGCCGCCGCCGCGCGGACGGGATCTGCACGCGTTCCAGCCATTCGAGGGCACGGCGGCGGGCGTCCCTGCGCGGCATGCCCAGATGTCGCACCAGCGTCTCGATGATCTGCTGGCCAATCGTGAAGACGGGATCAAGCGCGGTGGCCGGCTCCTGGAAGATCATCGCGATGCGGTTGCCGCGCAATTCCTCGAGCCGGCTCTCCGACGCGGCGGTCACGTCTTCCCCGTCGAGCACGACACGGCCGGCAATTGCACAATTGTGAGGCAGAAGCCGCATCAGGGAGCGCAATGCGACAGTTTTGCCTGACCCCGACTCGCCGAGAATGCCGAGCACCTCGCCACGGGCGAGCCGGAAGCTTACACCGTTCACTGCGTGGATTGTGCGGTCGCGCTGCTGGAAGCGCACCGCCAGATTTTCGACGTCGATGGCCGGGGTTTCAGTCATGGCCAGCGCAGATCGTGCCGGCGCGGCTGTGGCCGGAGCCGGGAACCATCATGTGGCAAGCGACCTGGTGCCCGCCGGCAATATCGTCCAATGCGGGCGACACGCGGGCGCAGACCTCCTCGGCAAAGGCACAGCGAGTGCGGAAACGGCAGCCGGAGGGCGGGTTGATCGGGTTCGGCGGGTCGCCGGTCAGCAGCGAGGCTTCTGTTCGGCGATCCGGGTCCATGCTCGGCATCGCTCGCAGCAATGCCTGCGTATAGGGATGCGACGGCCGGCGGAATATCGCGCCGACATCGCCAGCCTCGACGATCCGGCCGAGATACATGACGACGACGCGGTCGCTGACATGGCGCACCACGTTGAGGTCGTGCGAGATGAACAGATAGGTGAGGCCGAGATCGCGGCGCAGATCGGCAAGCAGGTTCAGGATCTGCGCCTCGACTGATTTGTCGAGTGCCGACACCGCCTCATCGAGGATCAACATGCGCGGTTCCAATGCCAAGGCGCGGGCGATATTGATGCGTTGGCGCTGGCCGCCGGAGAGCTCGTGCGGATATCGCCGGGCAAACAGCGACGGTTGCAAACCCACCTGTTCGAGGAGGCCCCCGGCGCGGTCGTGCGCCTGCCTTGATGGCACCCTTTTTGCCATGCGCGGGCCGAAGGCGATGATGTCGGCGATCGTGGCTCTCGGGTTCAGCGAGGAATAGCTGTCCTGAAACACCATCTGCATCTGCAATCGCAAGTCGCGGACGCCGATCCCGCCCGGTGCGCCGACGCCTTCGCCATCGAAGATGACCTCGCCGGCATCCGGCTCGATCAGGTGCAACAACAACCGAGCGGTCGTCGATTTGCCACAGCCGGACTCGCCGACGACGCCAACGGTCTGACCCTTGGCAACACTGAACGAGACCCCGTCGACAGCCTGCACCTTGTCGCGGGACAAGCGCCAGAAGCTGCCTTTGGCCGGAAAATGCTTCTTCAGGTCGCGCACGATCAGCAGCGGCTGTGCCGTGCCGCCGCGATCGTCGGAAGAAAGGGGCACATTCATGACGGCAGTTTGATGTCCATCGCGCTGCGCAACCCGTCACTCAGCAGGTTGAAGCATAGCGAGGTGAGGACTATCGCGAGCCCGGGCAACGCGGCGACTATCGGGTTGACGAAAATCGCCTGACGCAAGGCGTTGAGCATCAGCCCCCATTCCGGGTTGGGTGGGGTCACGCCGAGGCCAAGGAACGAAAGCCCGGCCGATAGAATGATGCTTATGCCAACGAGGCTTGTCGCATAGACGAGCATGCCGCCTAATACATTGGGCAGGATTTGGTGCCTGATGATCGCGTGCAACGGCGCCGCGCTGGCCCGTGCCGCCTCGACAAAGTCGCGGTTCTTGACCTGCGCTGTCAGGCTCTCGGTTACGCGCACGATCGGCGGCGTAAACACGATCATCAATGACAGCATCGTGTTGCCGATCCCGGCCCCGATCACACCGCAGATCGCGATCGCCAGCAGTACCGACGGAAAGGCGTAGAACACATCGACGACCCGCATGATTGCCATGTTCACGACGCGCCCGCCGATCCCGGCAACGAGGCCCAGTGTGCCGCCGATCAACGTCGCCAGCGCAACGGGGGTGACGCCACAGATCAGCGACAGCCTCCCGCCATAGACGAGCCGAGACCAGATATCCCTTCCGATCTCGTCGGTACCGAGGAAGAAGCCCGGCGTGCCGACCGGCTTCAACCGGCGTAATACGCTCCCTTGCAGCGGGTCGTGGGTTGCCGCCCAGGGGGCGAAGATCGCGAGCAGGATCACGCACAGGAGCATAGCGCCGACCGCCAGCGTGATGCGGTCGTGCACCAGCCGCTCGCCGACGGTGCTCCAATAGCTGCGCGGCTCGGCGCCTGCGCTTGTGTCGGGAAGGATTATCGGCTGGAGGATGGTGGAGACGTCGGCCATCGATCTCGCCTGTGCCTCAGCGGCGGATGCGCGGATCGATCAGCGCCTGCAGGACATCGACCAGCAGGTTGATGATCACAAAGAAACTGGCGAGCACCAGCACCGTCCCTTGCAACACCGGAATGTCGCGGCGGAAGATTGCGAGGTTCATGAATTGCCCGGAGCCAGGCCAATTGAACACGGTCTCGACCAGGATCGAGCCGCCGAGGAGAAAACCCAATTGTAGGCCCATCACCGCAAGCGCCGGCGGCGCCGCATTTTTCAGGACGTGCCAGACCATCTGCCGGTGCTGCAATCCCTTCGCCTGCAGCGCGGTCGGAAACTCCTGGCTGAGGATTTCGAGCACGGTCGAGCGCACGATGCGGCCGATCACCCCCATTGGGATCATCGACAAGGTAATGACCGGCAGGATCAGGTGGCGCGCTTCGTCCCAGTTCACCGGAAAGCCGCCGTCACCGCCCATCCCGGCCGCCGGCAACACCGGATTGAGCACCGCGAAGACGATGACGAGCGCGATGCCCAGCCAGTAATGCGGCATGCTGATCCCAAGGATCGCGATCACCGAGAACAGCTTGTCGAGCAAACGGCCGTGGTTGAACGCGGCCAAGGTGCCCAAGGTGTTGCCGAGCGAAAAGCCAAGCAATGCAGCCGGGATAGCGAGGACGAAAGTGTTGCCGAGCGCGCTCAATAATTCGCCGGTCACGCGCAACCCGGTGAACACCGACGTACCGAGATTGCCCTGCAGCACACGACCGAGCCAAGCCAGGTATTGGATGTATAACGGCTTGTCGAAGCCGAACTCAACCTTCAGCCTTTCGACCACCTCCTTCGGCGCTTCCGGCGGCAGCAGGATATCGAGCGGGTTGCCGGGGATCAGGTGGATCAGGCCGAACGCGACGATCGAGACCCCGAACAGGATCAGGATCGTATGCAACAGCCGTAGTACGATGAATTGAGCCATGCGGTCCGCAGGGGGTCTCGGCAGAACAGTAATAGCAATCGGCGTGCCAGCGCCAGGCCCGGCTCACAGTCCTCCTTGCCACACCG